>JAOTYQ010000196.1 GCA_029861725.1 Acidimicrobiia bacterium
TCCGTTCCCATGAGTGACCACCAGTCGGTGGTGCGTAGCGAGTTGGGCCAGATGGCGAGCCGACTCCCCAACGTTGGCTCGCTGGGTCGCGATGTCCGCAGGGTCTCCTGGCCGGAGGAGCGCATTCCCACCGATGGCAACGACGGCAACGGGCTTCACCCTCGACTCCCCTCAAGCCACCGCTTGATCCATGGCACCAGGACCTCCTCCAGGTCGGGCGTGCCCACTTCCTGCACGGCATAGCGTGCGTGACGAGTCGGATGCCCTAGCTCCAGGATTCTTCCGAGATCGATCGGTGTTCCGATGACGACGACATCGCATTCGGCAGCGCGGACTGTCGCACTCAGGTCGGCCATTTGCTGGTCGCCGTATCCCATCGCCGGAAGCACGGGTCCCAGATGTGAGTGGCGCTCGTAGGTGTCGGCGATGGAACCCACGGCCCAAGGGCGGGGGTCGACGACGACGGCACCCGCCTGGCGAGCTGCGACGAGGCCAGCCCCGTACGGCATTCCCCCGTGTGTGACCGTCGGGCCATCCTCGACGACCACCACCCTCTGGCCCGCCAGGTCGGGACCATGATCCAGCGTGACCGGTGATGCGGCTCTGATCACCGCAGCGCCAGGGTTCACGCTCCCGGCGTCAGCGAGTACTCGACCGACCGCCTCTTCGGTAGCCGAATCGATCTTGTTGACGAGCAGCGCATCGGCCATCCTCAGATTCGTCTCGCCGGGATGGTGACTGAGCCCATCCTCCGCTCGGAGCGGATCGAGCACGCAGATCGTGAGCGTTGGCTCCAGGAACGGCGTGTCGTTGTTGCCGCCATCCCAGACGATGACGTCCGCCTCGGCCGCTGCTGCCGCGAGGATCGCTTCGTAGTCGACGCCGGCGAACACCACCATTCCCTGGCGTACCGGCTCTTCGTACTCCTCCCGTTCCTCGAGCGATGGCGCGGCCTGGTCGATGTCGGACAACGACGCGAAACGCTGTACTCGCATGGCGGTCAGATCGCCGTACGGCATCGGATGGCGGATCAGCGCGGTGCGCAGGCCGGCGTCCACCAGGATGCGACCCGCCCGGCGGCTCGTCGGCGACTTACCAGCTCCAGTTCGTGTAGCGACGACGGCGACCACGGGACACGGCGACTTCAGCATCGTCAAGCGGGGTGGGAGCAGGCGAAAGGCGGCGCCCGCGGCCAGGACGCGGGATGCAACGTGCATCACGTGCTCATGGGAGACATCCGAGTACGAGAACACGACCTCGTCGACCTCCTCGGATCTGATGAGCTCGACCAGATCGCTCTCGGGCCTGACGGGAATGCCATCGGGATACTGTGGGCCGGCCAGCTCCGAGGGGTATCGCCGCTCATCGATCCCGGGGATCTGAGTCGCCGTGAACGCCACGACCTCGCCCGCGGAGCGGTCGGAGCGAAACACCATGTTGAAGTCGTGGAAGTCCCTGCCCCCGGCACCGGCGATGATCACACGTCGACTCATAGGTCGATAGTGTCGCTGTCTGCGATCGGCCCGCCACCGCGCCGCTCCCGTCCACTATCGGTCACGGTCACGAGCGTGCGAGTCGGGCCCGTGGCGGAACAGAGCCGAACGTCCTCGATCATCTCGTCCCTGCGTCCAAGGAGCCTCCTCGACCGCCGCGTCCGAGAAATGCTCAGCTTCGACCACGGTCGCCTGGGCGCCGGAGATCCTGTTCTTCAGCTCCGTCGGAGTCCCCTTGGCGATCACCTTGCCGGTCCCCGCCACCACTGGCTGCACGGATCGATGGGTCTGGGCTACCGGTCGTCGACTTGGCCAACGACTCGCCTGAGCTCGCCGACTTCCTGCTGACGATGCCCTCCTCGACGGCGCGGGCGTCATGCTGTCGCAGCAGCCGGCCGAGATCTATGCGCTCCGGCCCGGCGAGCGCACGGTCGAGCACGTGGCCGTTCAGCAGCCGCACGGCGTCGACTGCGACGTCGTCGAGTCAAATGCAATCGACCGGTGGCACGTCGAGGACCGGCTGAGAACGTACCTACTAACGTTTGAGTGTGCGCTTCGAGACCTTTCACCTGCTGTCGACCCCGGAGATGGAATCGGGGACCGACGTTTACCGCCACACGATGGACCAGATCCGACTGGCCGAGAGCGCCGGATTCGAGACATCGTGGTTCGCCGAGCATCACTTCTCGAACTATGGGCTGTGCCCGAACCCGTTCCTGCCCATCGTCAAGGCTGCGGCCATGACCGAGCGGATCCGATTCGGTCAAGCCATCACCGTGCTGCCCATCTGGCACCCCATCCGGCTCGTCGAGGACATAAACGTCACCGATGTCCTCTGTGATGGGCGCCTCAACGTCGGGATCGGCCGAGGTTATCAGCCCGCCGAGTTCGAGGCCCTCGGGGCGACGATGGACGAGAGCCGGGCCCGCTTCGACGAGGCCGTCGAACTGATGACGACGGCGTGGTCGGAAGACGACTTCACCTTCGAGGGCCGATATTGGACGGTCCCCAACCCCCTCACGATCCTGCCCAAGCCGGTCCAGGCTCCGCACCCACCGCTCTTCATCGCCGCCACCAGTCCCTCAACGTATGTCCGGGCGGCCGAGGAGGGCTACGGCGTGCTCTCGTCGGGGGCCGGCCTCACCCTCGACCAGGTGGGAGAGGCCTTCACTCGGTTCACGACCGCGCTCGAAGGGACCGACGAGCCGTCGCCGAACCAGGAGTTCCACTCTTTGCGGTTCGTACACGTCGCCACCACCGACGAGGAGGCGGCCCGCTACCTCGCGACCAGCCGGTGGAACGGTCGGGTCGCCGCTGCTCTGCGTCACGGCGACGACTGCGTGAAGAACGGCCGGGCGACGGCGGTATCGACCCCAGGTGAGCCCGAGGACGACGAATGGGCCAAGCGCCTGGTCTTCGGCTCGCCGGAGACTGTGATCGAGATCCTCAAGTCCCTCGAGCAGGTCGGAATCAGTCACGTGATCTGCCACTTCGATTTCTCGTCGATGCGCCAGGCCGACATCCTCGCCTCGATGGAGCGCTTTGCCGAAGACGTGATGCCGGCCTTCGCCTAGCCAGGACGAGCATGACCGCGTCGTTCGGAGCCAGAACAACCTACGAACAGCTCTGCCCCAGCTACATGAGGCAGGCTCGGCCCTGGCCACACCGCATCGCTGACCCACATCACGGTGGTCGAAGACTGCGCTCCCGGCACCGACGGCTCGGGCGTGGCGCCATGCCATGGCCCACCCGGGGTGCTCATTGGGCGGTCCAACCCCCGTCGACCATGAGGGTCGTTCCTGTTATCAGCGAGGCAGCGGGCGAGGCCAGGAACACGACGGCACCGACCACATCCTGGATCTGACCGAACCGCCCCATCGGAATACGGGCGAGCAAATCACCACCGATGTCCGGGTCGTGAAGTCGGTCGTGGGTCAGCGGGGTGTCGATAGCCGTCGGGCCGACGGCCACGACCCGGATGCCGCTCGCCGCCAACTCCACCGCGATCGACTTGGTGAAGCCCTCGACGAAGTGCTTGGTAGCCGAGTAGATGCTGTTGTTCGGTCGGCCGTTCTTGCCGAACGTCGACGACAGGTTGATGATCACGCCACCGCCGGTGCCGTTCATGATCCTGGCTGCGGCCTGGGCGACGAGCACCGCAGCACGGCAGTTGAGCGAGAGCATTGCATCAAGAGCGTCGGGCTCCACGTCGAGCAACGAGGAGCCAACCGCCGTTCCCGCGTTGTTGACGAGGATGTCGACCCGGTCGAGATCGGCAAAGGCCGATTGCATCGCCTCGGTGTCGGTCACGTCGCAGGTGATGGCGCGAGCGGATCCACCGCCGGCCGTGATCGAGGCGACGACGGCGTCGATCTCGCTACTGGTCCGACTCATGGCCACGACCTCGGCCCCAGCCTCGGCCAGCGCCAGGGCGCAGCCGGCCCCGATGCCACGGCCTGCTCCGGTCACGACCGCTACCTGGCCGTCGACCCGCATCGAGGGCAACATGGGTGACGGGTGTGCCTGTGCCGTGCTCATCGTTCGGTTCTAGCTGCTCTCCGGGCCCTCCACCAGCGGACCGGACCTACCGCTCCGAGGAAGGCGTGATGACCGAGACCCGGTTCACAGGGCCCATCGTCGCTCGCTACGAGGTCGAGGAACTTGGTCCGAACCGTTGCCGGTACGTGCGGCGGCCGGTTCATCCTGACGGTCGGCCAGGGCTACCGCCCGGAGAACGTCGACCACCAGGCCGACTGGTTCTCCCTCGAAGTGGCGACAGTGCGCCCGGGGCCATGTCAGCCCCGGCGGCCCGCCGATCTGGATCGGAGCCACGACCGAATGCTGGAGGTGTACTGCCACCGCGATGGAGAGGAGGCCCAGCGCCGGGCCTGCCCCCACCTGCTGGCGAAGGACGCCGCGTACGCCGCCTGGGGTCCGACCGGTAGCGCCGGCGCAACGGCGGAGTCGGCGGCGACCATCGACGACGACGCCTTCGCCGAGCTGGCCCGGGATCGCTTCGTCATCGGCCCACCATATGACGTGGTCGGGTCGCCGACCGCTGTCCGATGCGCCAACGCTGTGCCGCCCGCTGTGCCACGGCTCCTGAGCGCCCGTTCGGGCTACGTCGCTCACAGCCGGTGGCAGTAGCGTAGGGGTCCGATGTCAGCGCCTGCCCGATGACGAGGTCCACCACGCTGAGCCGGCGCGAGTTCATCGCGTTGGTGTCGTCGCTGATCGCAACCACCGCGCTGTCGATCGACCTCGTCCTACCGGCTCTGAGCGACATCCGGGTGGCGTTCGACGTGTCACCCGAATCCAACTCGGCCACCTGGATCATCACTGTTTTCTTCCTGGGGCTGGCCCTGGGCCAACCCCTCTACGGCCCGATCACCGACCGCTTTGGGCGCCGGGCCACGTTGTACGTCGGCCTGTTCATCCACTCGGCCGCAGCCATCGCCACCGCACTGGCCCCGTCGTTGACGTTCATGCTGGTGTCCCGGTTCATCTGGGGGCTCGGTTCGGCCGGGATCCGGGTGACGGCAACCGCCATGGTGCGCGATCGCTACGAAGGGGCCGAGATGGCCCGAGCGATGTCGTTCATCATGAGCGTGTTCATGCTGGCGCCGGTGCTAGCCCCCACGCTGGGGGCAGGAATCCTCGAACTGGGTTCTTGGCGGTGGACCTTTGCTGCCGGCGCCCTGGTCGCCGGAGCCGTCGGTCTGTGGGCCCTCCGCATGCCAGAGACGCTCGACCCCGAGAACCGCCGGCAGCTCCGCTTCGGGCCCGTGATGGAGGCGGCCCGCGCGGTGGTCGGCACCCGCCAGACGCTCGGCTACACGATCGCTCAGACGTTCGCCATGGGGGGCTTCCTATCGTTCCTGGCCAGCAGCGAGCTGATCTTCAGCGAGCTCTACGACCAGAGGGACCGGTTCCCTCAGCTCTTCGGCCTCGTGGCCGGCACGATGGCCCTGGGAACGCTGGCCAACGCCCGTCTGGCCTCACGAGTCGACCTGGCCAAGCTGATCCGGCGGGCCTTGACCGTGTTCGTCCTCTTCGGGCTCCTCATGACCGGCATCGCCGTGATCAGCGACGGGCTGCCTCCGTTGTGGCTCTTCGTCGCCACCCTGCTCCTGCTCGTCGTGACCCAGGCCGTCCTCGTCCCCAACTTCTCAGCTCTGGCCATGGCTCCGGTCGGTCATATCGCCGGCACGGCATCGGCCATCACCGGCACGGTGTTCATGGGCGGTGGTGCGCTCCTCGGGGCCGTTCTCGACCGGGCCATCAGCACAACGGTGACACCCCTGGCCGTCGGGTTCAGCGCCTACGGTGGCATCGCCCTGGCGATCGTCCTGGCCACACAGCGGGCAGTCGACAGGCCGCTCCACAGGACCTCGGGCTCGACTTCAGCCGATCGTCGATCCGTGGGCGGTGTCACGGCTGGTGGTCCGACGCCCGTCGGGTCACCTCGCATTCGACGGCCTGTCTCGCGGCCTTGATCGCGTCGCCGTCGAGTGCGGTCGACGCTTTCATTCATCAGCCGATCGCGTGTGTGGTGTGGCTGATGATGGCGTCGATGATGAGCGGCCAGAGCGGTCGGGGGAGATCGTGGCTCATGTCGTTGAGCATCAGCAGATTGGCCCCCGGAACGAGCTCCGCGGTCCGCTCGCCTCCTTTGGGGAGAATGAGCGTGTCTTCCCGACCGTGGATCACCAGGGTAGGGATGTCGAGCGCCCGGAGACCCTCGGCCCGGTCGCCGGAAGCGCGGATGGCGGCCATCTGGCGAGCGAGTCCTTCGGGATAGAACATGCGATCGTAGGCGTCCTCACTCATCCTCTTGGTCTCGACCGGATCGAAGTAGCGAGTACTGCAGGAGATGGCCCGCTTCTCAACCGCATCGGCAACGAACGCTTCACGTTCCGTGGGTCGAGGGCCAGTGAGCGCGGCGTTGGCCTCCGGCGTGCCCTCGAAGTACTCGGGCTCGCCGCTGGTCGACATGACCGAGGTCAGTGTGAGGACCCGCGTCGGATGATCGATGGCGATCTGCTGGGCGATCATCCCGCCCATCGAGGAGCCTGTTACATGGGCGCTGTCGATGCCGAGGTGATCGAGCAGGCCGACTGCGTCAGCCGCCATCGTCGACAGCGTGTAGGGAACGGGTGGCATGTCCCCTCCGTCGGTCAGTGCGGCGATCACGGCTTCGAGGTTGGCGTCGACGCCGTCGAGATGGGTGGAGAGGCCAACGTCTCGGTTGTCGAAGCTGATCACGAACCGGCCTCGCTCGGCCAAGGTCTCGCGATACCCGTCGTGCCAGCCGATGATCTGCGACGAGAAGCCGTTGACCATCAGCAGTGCCGGCTCAGAAGGGTCGCCATGGGTCTCGTAGTACAGCTCGATATCGTTCGAGGGAGCGATTGGCATGCTTCAGGCTTTCTGTTTGGCTGTGCTGAGCTGTCCGCTGTGCTGGCCGGCGATGGGCGCAGCAAGTCACGCTGCTGCCTCGGCCGCTCCCGACGTCGGTCAAGCGACGACCGAAGCCTACTGCTCGTCGTGCCAGCCGATCTTCTCGGCGGTGCCGCTGCCCGCCCAGATAGTCAGAACGCAATCGCTCCGACGATCTCGCACCGCGGATACCGGTCACATCGGGTCACGAGACGGGCCCTCCGGCCCAGACATCGGCAACGACCTCGGGTTCGTGCACGGTCTCGCACGGGATCCCGTTCCCATCGGCGTCCATACGTGCGGGGCGCCCCTCGAGAAACCAGTACACGACCGACAAGAAGTAGCCGAACTGGGGGTTGGTCCCCACGGCGCTGAAGAACGCGACGTCGGTGTCGGGGTCGACCAGATCCCGGCAGAACAACCCGGGCGGCACGACGGCCGCCAGCCGGTCGAGCCCGTCACGGTTCGAAGGGAGATCGGTGCCGCCGGCCCACGCTGCAGTACCGTCGTCATCGAGCACGGCAAAGAGGAAACCCGGCTCCTCGAGGTCGAACCCCGGCGCGGCCTGGACCTCGCTCTCACATGCGAACAGGTCACCCACCCGGACCACGCCGGATTCGGCACAGCGGATCTGCATCGCTCCCAACACTTCGGGCGGCGGATCAGGTAGAGCAGCGAACTCGGCGTCGAGCAGATCCTGGGCCACAGCGATTACCCCGGCAACCGTGGCGACGGTTTCGTCGGAGATCGCCGAGGTCTCCGATCCGGTCGGTCCCGATGACGTTGCCAGCGACGGCGCCGTCGTGGAGGCCGGCGAAGTGGTAGAGGCCGGGGCAGAGGCACCGCGGTCATCGTCACTACAGCCACCGACCGCCAACACTGCGAACGCGACGACGCCACCGACCAACCACGTCAGGATGCCTTGGCCCCGGGTAGCGCTGTCGAGGCCCCGCATGTCAGGAACCAGGCAGCGCGCCACAGCAGAAGGGTCGCTGCGACCCGACCCATCTTGCCGTGCCGACTCGTGCAACAGTCCGCCTCATCACATCAGACAACAACGTGGCGACGGCCATCGGTAGAGCCCAAGGTCTCGTGAACGGCACGTCTGTGATCGAGGGATCGAGGACGTTCTCCTCTTCCTGCAACGAGGCAGCGGTGGTTCGATCAGCCCATGCGCAGCCGCTGCTTCCCCTGGCGGCCCGCAGGCATTCTGGCCGCGTGCATCATTCTGTCCGCAGCCTGCGGCGGCGGGACCGAGACCAGCAAAGCCACCTCCGGCGAAACACCCACAACGACTTCGAACCAGGCCGCTCCCACCGACGAGCGGGACCTGGTCGGCCAGATCCTGGACACACAATGGACCGACGCTGGCGTGACCCAGATCTATCTCATCGATGACAACCCGATCGGTCTGACATCAGGAGCCCGGCTGCCGCTGGCCTGGGCCGGCGACCGGGTGTCGGTTTGGCTCGGCTTTGCCGATTGGTCCGAGATGGGCCGGTTGCGTGGCCGCTACGATCGAGCCTGGGACGGCGAGATCCTCCTTCTCGAGATCGCCGGCAGCCGAGATGGTTGGGACCGATTTCTCGTCCGAGACCAAGTCCCGGTGAGCGTCCCAGCCGGCGCCGGACTAACCGCAGCCATGTGCTTCGAGAACGGTGTCCCGCACGCAGTCGAGGTCAGATTCACCGACAACGGACCAGCAATCACCCAGGCGTGGCAGCCCAACTTCGAGACCATGGACCTCGAGCCGGTCGCCCACACGACGATCGACTGCCCCGATCTGGAGGCCCGACCCGTCGAGCTCGGAGGCGTTGGCGCCATCATCACGAGTGGCGACCGGGCCGCACTCACCGATGAGTGCGCCGACCTCATCGACCTCAGCCGAGCAGCACCCAGAGACCTTCCGTTCGAGACCTACGGCGCCTGCGTCGTCGACGGCGCTGGCACCGGACACGAGGTCGGCCTGTCGGTCGTAGGCGACCCCAGCCTCCAACCGGACACCGGTTGGATACAGCTCGAGGCCTTTCTCGGCTGGGACTACACCGGCGCCGCGCTTTGGCGGGTGCTCGACGCCCTCCCCATCACCAACCTCAGCGCTGTCAGCTTCGAGTGCTTCACCCCAACCGGCGGGCAAGCAGTAGCGATCGTTGAACCAACGCCCACCCACCCGAGACCCACAGCGGCATGGACCGTGGCCGACAACCGAACCGAGCTCACCACCGCCGACCCCTCCACTATCACCTGCGAGTACGTCGGAGACTGACGCCACCGAAACCAGACAGGGCACATGACAACGCGCTGGAGTTGTTGGTCTGGCGGCATCCCCGGGGAAGATGCTCGTTTGGTTGTGCACTGCGG
>JAOTYQ010000814.1 GCA_029861725.1 Acidimicrobiia bacterium
GCCCCCGATCATGGAGGAGCTGAAGGACAAGGCCAGGGCAGCCGGGATCTGGAACTGGTTCCTCCCCGCTGAGTACAGCGAGTTCAGTCCCGGCCTGGCCAACGTCGAGTACGCCCCGTTGGCCGAAGTGATGGGCCGAGTGCCGTGGTCGTTCGAGGTGTTCAACTGCTCCGCCCCCGACCGGGGCAACATGGAGGTGCTGGCCAAGTACGGCACCCCGGAGCAGCAGGACCAGTGGCTCACACCGCTCCTCGACGGTCGCATCCGTTCGACCTACGCGATGACCGAGCCGCAGGTCGCATCGTCCGACGCCACCAACATGCAGCTCCAGATCACCCGCGACGGTGACCAGTGGGTGCTCAACGGTCGCAAGTGGTGGAGCAGCAACATCTACCACCCGCTGTGCGAGATCCTCATCGTCATGGGGGTCTCGAACCCCGACAACCCGCGTCACCAGCGGCACTCGATGATCCTCGTCCCCAAGGACACGCCCGGCCTGGAGATCGTCCGGCCCCTCGAGGTGTTCGGCAGCGTCCACTCCCCTGGCGGTCATGGAGAGCTGGCCTTCACCGACGTGAGGGTCCCGGTCGACAACATCGTCCTCGGTGAGGGCCGGGGCTTCGAGATCGCCCAGGGTCGGCTCGGACCCGGACGGTTCCAGTACGCCATGACCAACGTCGGCATGGCCCAGCGCTGCCTCGACCTGATGTGCGCCCGGGCCGAGCAGAGGGAGCCGTTCGGCCGCAAGATCAGCGAGTACTCCTCGGTCCGCCAGGACATCGCCCGGGCCCGCTGTGACATCGAACAGGCCCGCCTCCTCGTGCTCAAGGCAGCGGCAGAGATGGACCGGTCAGGAGCCAAGGGCGCCCGCGACTACATCTCGATGGTCAAGGTCGTCGGCCCACGCCTCGCCCAGGACGTGGCCGAGCGGGCGATGCAGGTGTTCGGCGGCAAGGGCGTCAGCGGCGACACCCCGATCGCCGACATGTACACGATGGGCCGGCTGATGCGCATCGCCGACGGACCCGACGAAGTCCACATGAACCAGCTTGCCAAGCTGACGATGGCCCAGGCCGAGATCGCCCGCAACGCCGGCGTCGGCGGCGTGCAGTGGTTCGGTGACTGATGAGTGACCGGACGGCCAATCCGGCCGGCCCGAAGACCGTAGCGGTGGCCCCCGGCGACGACGCCGCCCCCGAAGCGGTCGCCTCCTCGATGGACGTGCTGCTGGCGATGGATCTGCCCGTGACGTTCGACGTGCTTCCGACCGGAACGGAGCTGGCCGCCGAGCTGGCCCCCGCCGAGCGGGAGGCGTTCATGGTCGAGCGCCTCGATGCTGCCGACACCGTCCTGTTCGGCTCCAGCAACGGCACCACGCCGGGGATCGCCCACCTCCGGTGGGGCCGGGGCACCTACGCCAACGTCCGCCCGGTCGAGTGGCGGCCCGGGTACCGCTCCCCCATGGCCCACCCCGAGCACCTCGACTACGTGATCGTGCGGGAGAACCTCGAAGACGCCTACGTCGGGATCATGGGCGACGTCGACGACCTGCGCAGCAGCGGCCTGATCGGGCCCCGGGCCCGGCTGGCCTGGTCGGGCGAAGGCCGGTACGCCGCCAAGATCATCACCCGCGAGGGCACCGAGAAGGTCGCCCGGTTCTCCTACGAGCTGGCCCGCAAGCGAGGCGAGGCCAAGGGGAAGGCCCCCCGCCTCACCGTCTCGGCCAAGACCAACATGCTCCCGGCAACCGATCGGTGGTTCTGCTCGATCGTCGAGGAGGTCGGCGCCAACTACCCCGACGTCGCCCTGGAGCAATACATCGTCGACGACATGGCCCACCGATTGGTCACCCGGCCCGACGAGCTCGACGTGCTCCTGCTCCCAAACCTCTACGGCGACGTGCTGTCCGATCTCGGGGCCGGCACGATCGGCGGGATGGGGCTCGCTCCCTCCGGGTGCTACGGGGACGACGCCGCCTATTTCGAGTCGGCTCATGGGACTGCGCCCGACATCGCTGGGCAAGACCGGATCAACCCGACGGCCACCCTGCTCTCGGCGGCGATGATGCTCGAGTGGCTTGGGCTCGATGACCGGGCGCAGCGGCTCGACCGGGCGATCGGCGAGGTGTACGCCGAGGGTCGCCACCTCACCCTCGACCAGGGCGGCACGGCGACGACCGCCGAGTTCTCGGCGGCGGTCGTCGACCGCTTGTAGCGGGTCCGGCCGGCCGCGGCACGGCTGGACGACCGCGGCCCGGGTCAGCTGAGGATGAACCCTTCGTAGCCGTTGGCCGCCACCTCGTCGCACCGCTCGCGGTACTGGGGGGCGCCACCGGCGTAGAGCAGGAACCGTCGCTCGGTCTTCCCGATGTTGGTGTTGATCCCCATGAACCACGAGCTGACCTTGCTGAGCAACATCCGCTGCGCCGTCTCGTGCACGTGCTCGGTCCACGCCAGCTCGGCCTCTCGGGTAGCTTCCACCCTCTC
>JAOTYQ010000005.1 GCA_029861725.1 Acidimicrobiia bacterium
GAGCCTGTCACGGGCCGAACAGCAGCAGTCGGTGCGGCTCCAAGCCGAGCTCGCCGAGCTCGCCGGTCACGGCCTGGACGGTGAGCCTTCCGTCGGTGGACAGGCGACCGGCGCCAACGTGACCGCAGAGACGACAGAGGAGAGGGGTCGATGAACGCAGTCGACGAGCATGGAGGTTGGCCGGCTCTGTTGGGCGCGATCTGCGACGGTCGTGATCTCGGGCGTGACGAGGCGGCGGCGGCGATGGTCGACATCCTCAGCGACTCGGCCTCCCCGGCACAGATCGCCGGGCTGATCGTGGGCCTGCGCATCAAGGGTGAGAGCGTCGAGGAGATGACCGGCCTCGCATTGGCGATGCTCGAGGCGGCCGAGCAACTCGAGCTCCCAGACCGAACGGTGGACATCGTGGGCACCGGTGGCTCACGGCACAGGCGGATCCACGCGCTGAACGTCTCGACGATGGCCAGCATCGTCGCCGCATCGGCCGGGGCCACGGTCTGCAAGCACGGCAACCGGCGTGTGTCGTCGACCTCGGGTGCCTTCGACTTCCTCGAGACGATCGGTGTAGGCATCGAGCTCTCCGCCGGGGAGGTCGAGCGCTGCGTCGAGCGGATAGGTATCGGCTTCGCCTTCGCTCGCTCGTTCCACCCGGCGATGCGCTTTGCCGGCCCGGTCAGGGCCGAGCTCGGCATCCCCACCGTCTTCAACATCCTCGGCCCGCTGGCCCATCCCGGCCGGGTGACCAGGCAGGTCGTCGGCACCGCCTCGGAGGACCTGGCCGCTCGGATGGCACCCGTCTTGAAGAACCTCGGATCCGAGCTGTCGTGGGTCGTGACCGGCGACGGCGGGCTCGACGAGCTCAGCGTGACCGGCCCCTCGGTTGTGTTCGAGGTGACTGCCGACGGCATCGACCGGTACGAAGTCACCCCCGAAGCGGTCGGCCTGGGCGTGGTAGCCGATGCCGTCGCGCTGTCGGGTGGGACGCCGGAGCAGAACGCGCAGATCTTCGCCGACATCATCGACGGGAGCGAGACCGGAGCGAGGCGCGACATCGTCGTGCTCAACGCAGCCGCCGGCCTCGTCGTCGGCGGTGTCGCGGCCGACTTGTCCGAGGGTGTCGAGGCCGCCCGAGCCGCCATCGACGACGGTCGGACCACGAAGAAGCTCGATGATCTCGTGGCCGCCACGACCTGACAACCACCGCGATCCCCGAGCTTCCGAGGACCCCCTCAGCGACGATCTGCTCGCCGGACTCGCGGCCGGTCACGGGCGAAAAACCGGTGCCTATTCCGGCAGCGACATCCGGCCTATAGCCTGTCCCTCCATGGTGCAGACTCGATACCGTTGTGGGGGATGCGGAAACCTCACCAGGTTCGACCTGGAAGTCACTCGCCGTGTGCGTGAGTGCCACTATGTGTCCGTTGGCGGGCGGCTGGAGGTCGAAGGTGCTGAACTTCTCAGCGAATCAGTCGATCTTGTTACCTGTCAGTGGTGTGGCCACGGACACGACATTGTGCAACTAGGTCACAAGGAGCACTAGGAGCATGGGATCAGAAGTGCTGCTGAAGTCGGCGTGTGAGCTGTCGTACCAGATCGCCAGGGACGGCGTCGAAGCCGACCCGCCCGTCGACCCCCCCGCCGCCATGCGCAGCTTTCTGTACGTGGCCGACCTGCCGAGCCGTGCCTTGACGGTCGCTCAGCAGGCCATCGAAGACGACCCGGCGTTCCGGCGGCGGGTCGCCGAGCACGCCGATGAGGCCGAAGTCGGCCGGGCTGGCTACCTCTGGCTCCATCGACCGATCGGCTGGGCCGCCGAGTTCGAGGAGTTGTCGAACGAGCACGACGACACCCAGATCATGGACGACGGCGAGGATGAAGGCTACGGGGCCGACGACCTTTCGAACGAGGTGATCGACGACCCTGACGCCACCTCCAGCCACGGTGACTACGGCATCGACGACGGCGTCACGGTGTCCGAGCCGGCCTATACCGGCACGACCGACCTGTTCGCCGAAGGGGACGACGACTACGACACCGGCGTCGAGGTGCCGGCCGGTGCGGCCAGTGCCCTCGGCTTCGGCTCGATCGATGCGTTCAGCAACGGCGACAGCGGACTGGATCTGTCACTCGCCTCCGATTCGACCGGTCGGAGCGAGGCCAACGCGATCGAAGACGAGCTGTCGAGCCTCCGAGGGCTGGTCGATCGCCTGTCGAGCGAGCGCAAGGCGGTCTCGACCTCCGTCCGTCGTGTCGAGGCCGAAGTCGAGACGTCGAAGCACCAGCCGTCGATGTTCGACAGCGACATCTACACGCTCCAGAGCGAGCTCGAATCGGCCCGTGCCGAGCTCGACGCCGCTCGGGCCGAACGTGACACCGCCGTCCATCAGCGATCCGAGTCTTTGACCCGCCAGCTGGAGCTCGAGAAGGAGCTCGAGCGGTCGCGCGAGCTGCGGGCGGAGCTCGAGCGGGAGCACGAAGACAGCGACACCGCGATGGTCGAGCTCAGGGAGTCCCTGGCCAGGACCGAGGCATCGCTGACGAATCTCGAGAGCGAGCGTGATGAGCTCCGCACCCAGGCTGCCGACCTCACGGAGACCAACGAGGCACTCAACACCCAGATCGCCCGGGTCTCCGAAGAGAAGGAGTCACAGACGAAGGCACTCCAGGCCGACTACAGCGCGCTGCAGGCCGAGACGGAGGGGCTCCGAATCGATCGTGACGACCTGACGGCCAAGGTGTCGGAATCGGAGGTCGAGCTCGAGGAGGTCAAATCGCAGCTCAGCCAGAGCTCGGCGCAGGCCGGCGAGGCCAAGTCGCTCGTCGATGCGCTCACGGAGGAGAAGATCGATCTCGCGTCGCGGCTGGCCGACACCGAGGCGATGCTCGAGACGACCCGCATCCAGCTGAGCGCGGTCAAGTCCGATTCCGAGGCGGTCACGGCCGACCTGTCGAATATCAAGGCTCACCGGGATGGCCTTGCGTTGCAGGTCGACGAGCTGCACAACAGCCTCACCGAGGCGCTGAACGATCTGGCCAAGGTGCGCTCGACGAGCGACGCCGACCGGGCCGCCTTGAAGGAGGTCCGGTCCGAGCGTGATCTCCTCCGGGTCCGGGTCGGCAGCCTCGAGCAGATCGAGTCGGGTATGGAGTCCAAGCTCTCCAGCCTCACTGCCGAACGTGATTCGCTCGTCGTCAAGGCCGACGAAGCTCAGGCCGAGCTCACCCAGACGCAGCGCGACCTCCGCACGGTGGAAGGGGAGCGTGACCAGCTGACCGAGGAGCTGGCGGCGGCCAGCGAGGCCAAGAATGCGCTTACCGCTGAGCATGACGAGACCACGGCCGAAGCCGATCGCCTCCGAGGACAGGCCGCGGAGCTGGAGGCGACTCGCGATGGGCTCCAACAGCAGGTCGAGCAGCTCAACGAGGAGAACTCCTCCATCCAGTCTCAGCTGGTCGAGGCTGAACGGCTCCGCAACGAGGCGGCCGAGAACCAGGGGCATGCGCTCTCCGAGCTGGCCCAACGACTGTCGGCGGTGGAGAACGAGCGAGCGCGGCTGGAGGGCGACCTCCGCGAGGCCGAAGGCCGGCTCTCCGACGCCTTGGTCACCCTCGAGGCAGCGCGAGACGAGGCCGAACGGATCCGCCAGTCCACCGTCGACGCCTCGCCGGGCCCGAAGATGGCGCCGGAGCCGGCCGCCGCCGAGACCGAGGCCCCTCCTGCCGATGACGAGGATACGACCGTGGTGGCCGACGAGGGCGAGGCCAGCGCTGATACCGAGACCGAGGAGGAGGCCCGCTCGATCTTCGGCGATGCGGTCGTCGAGGACGAGGACACGCAACCGCCGCCCCCGCTGCTCGACGAGGACGCACCCGACGACACCGCCGAAGAGAAGGCCGCCGTTCCCCCCGAGGAGACCAGGACCGGGCGACGCCACGTGTGGGGCCTCGGCGCGCTGCGGCGGGGCGAGCCTGAGGCCACCGAGGAGGGTACGGCTCAACCTCCGCCTCCGGTCGCCAGTGACGCAGCCGGCGTCGGCTCGGCATCGGGGTCTCTGGCCGATGAGGGCGACATCGACGATGTCGCTGCCGCCCTCGCCGAGACGCTGCAGGACGGCAAGTCCGAGACCACCTCGGCCCCGCCGGTCACCGACGAGGAGATCGACTCGATCAGCAGTGAGCTCGCCGAGGCGGTTGACAGCGCCGGCCTGGAGAGCGCCGAGCACGACGAAGACCTCGACGAGATCTCGAACCTGATCGCCCAGACCGTGACCGATTTCGATCCCAAGAGCATCGAGCAGGCCGACTTCGACGATGACCAGATCGCCACCGATGAGCCGAAGACCGGCCGGGCGCGGCGGTTGTTCGGGAGCCGCTCCGACGACGACTCCAAGCGCACCAGCGGGCCCTTGCCCCCGAGCGTCTTCGGCGCCACGTCGGATCCCGACGATCCCGCGCTGGCGGCGCTCCTCGAAGGCTCCGGTCCCAACGGGCCCGCAGACATCACCGCTGCGTTCCCCGCCGATGGCACTACCGGTGAGATGGGCAAGGCCGTAGGCGCTCGTCGCCAGATCGACGTGCCCGCCGAAGTGGCCGACGACGAGATCGAGATGGCCCGCCACGTCGTCTCGTCGCCCGACGTCGTTTTGCTGGTCGACGGTGACTCAGTGGCCAAGATGGGCTGGCCGAGCCTGCCCGTGGCCCAGCAACGTGACGCCCTCGTGTCCTACCTCGCCGATCTGGCTGCGACGAGTGGTGCGGCCCCCGATGTCGTGTTCGACGGCCGCATCGGAGAAGAGGAGTCGTTGCCGGCATCGCGGGCCGTTCGCATCCGGTTGAGCACCCCGCCCACGGAGCCGGCGGCGGCGCTCGACGAGCTGGTCGACGCCTACCCGGAGCAGTGGCCGATCGCCATCGTCACCGACGACGCCGAGCTCGGTCGGTCGGCGGTCGAGCGGGGCGCAGTCGTGCTGAACAACGGGCAGCTGCTCGACCTCTTCATCGCCTGAGCCTGCGGTGGTCAGCCGTCCTTTTCTGGCCACTCCGACAGCTTGGGGAGCAAGGGGTCGAGCGATCCGGTCCTGATCGACGACAGCCAGACTCCGGTGCCGTAGGCGGCATCGTCGACGACGCCGAGAGCCACGTCGGCCAGTCGGTCACCCGGCCGACCGTCGGTGTCGAAGACGAGCCGACCGAGCAAGGAGAGCGCCACAGCTCGTCGCGCCGGCCGCCGAGCGCCCAGCAGATAGCTGATCATGGTGGCCGGCCACCACGCTCGGGTCGCCGCCCCGACCACGTTGCGGCCGGCGTACCAGTGGCCCTTTCCGGCGAGCAGCACCGCCTCGACACCGGGGTCGGGCAGCACCGACTCCAGCTTGCGTCGCAACGCAACGGTCGTGCCAGCCGCTAGCGCTAGCCCCAGCCGCCCCCGACCGCTGAGCACCAGGGCCCAGCACGCCAAGCTCCAGCCCGACATCCGCACCGGGGCCAGCCGGGACCCGTGCTTCTTGGCCAGCGGTCCGGCGGCGGAGCCGTAGCCGATGCGTTGCCTCACGAACGCCTGCAGCGACGGCCGGGGCGGGTGGTGGACGACGATCGTCGGGTCGTAGCGCACGTGACCGTGGTCGAGGAGTCGCCACACGAGGTCGACGTCCTCACCCCACCGCAGCGCCGGGTCGAACCCGCCCACCTCGTTCACCGCCTCGGTCCTGGCCAGGAGACATGCGGTCGGGAGGTAGGTAACGGGCGACTCGCCGCCGACGGCCGCTGGGCTCGGGCCGAGATCCAGCGGTGATCGCCGCTGCTCGTACCGGGACAGGCGATCGGTGCCGGGAACGGACGCCACGCGGGGCCCGACGGCGACGATCTCGGGATCGGCGAACCACCGCCCGAGGTCGACCAGCGTCGTCGACGTCGTCTCGACTCCGGCGTCGATGAAGGCAACCAGTGCCGTCGAGACCAGAGTCAGGCCGCACTGGCGGGCGAGGCCAGGGCCGCCGGCCGCGTCCCGGCGGACGACGCGACGCTTGCACCGAGCGCCGGAACCGCCCGATCGCACGACCGCTTCGACGCGGACGGGATCCTGAGAGCCGTCGTCGACGACGATCACCTCGACATCGGGTAGCCCGTCCAACGTCGTGGCGAGGCCCGTCGGGTCATCCTTTACGGGGATGACCACCGTCAACTCGGGGAGCGGGTCGGCGCTGACCGGCGGCGGTTCGGGGTGGAGCATCCCGGCGTCGATGAGGCGCCGGGCCAGCTTGGAGGATCCCGCCGAGTCGGCGACGGGCTCACCGGCCAACCAACTGGTCACAATGGCCGCCCCGGCGCCGGTGATGCGCACGAACCGGAGCGGCGAGCCGCCGATCAGGAGCCGCCCGGCATCGCGGCGGCGCAGCGACGGGTCAGCCCGCAGTCGGGTGCCAGGCGGAAGCGGTCGAGCCCTGGCCTGGTCGAGTCGGTCGGGCTGGTCACGATCGGTTGTCGGAGGACCTCCGGTGTTCACTGGACCACCCTACGCAGCGCGTCGAGGACCGACATCGGCCCGGCGACCTCCGCCATACGGGCACCGCAGGCCTCGACGAGGGCCTGAGCGTGCTCCGGCTCGTCGGCAGGGGCCAAAACCACGAGCTCGTCCAGGGCTCGGGCGGCTGGGATCGGATCGCCGCCGGTCGTCACCTCGGCGTCGGAGAGCAGGACGGTCAGCTTACGTGTCGCCGTCGACGGAGCCAGCTGCCGGCCGGCGGCCCGGAGAGCGAGGGCCACGTCGGTGGTGCCGTGGCCCCGCAGAGCCAGCACCTCGGCGACGACCCGCTCCGGTTTCTTCGTCTGCTCCAGCTCCTTGACCGCCACCACCTTGTCGCCGAACGCCAGGACCGCGAACTGCGCAGGCGCCCGCCACGCGCACACGGCTGCGGCCAACGCGGCGCTGGCGAGCCGCTCACCGTCCATCGACCCCGAGCGATCGACGAGGAGGCACACCGCCGTGGCCGGCTTCTGCCAGTGCGTGGCCCGGAGCTCGTCGATCGCCGGCGGGCGGCCCTCGCTCCGTGCCGCCACGAGTGCGTCGAGGCTCGCGTCGATGTCGAGATCGCCAGCGCCCACGTCGGCCCGAGTCGTTGTGAGCTTGCCAACTCCCCGGGCCCTGGCTCGTCCCGTACGGGCGAGATCGAGCACGAGGCGACCGGCCAACTGTCGCGAGAGCTGCGCCAGTTGGGCGTCGGTCGCCTGTGCCATCCGGGCCAGTAGGTCGAGGGCGGCATCGGGATCATCGGCCATCAGCTCGTCGAACGCCTCGCTGTCGAGCTCACCGAGCTGGGGTGATACCTCGGAGAAGCCGTCTTGGCGTTCGAGGTCTCGGCGGCTCACCGTTCGCCGGCGCTCGTCGTTGAGTGCCTGCTCAGCGTCCTCGCCGGTCAGGATCTTCTGGTCGTCGTCTCCGCCGCCCTGCGGCCCCTGGCTTTTCCCGGGTCGGTTCCCTGGTCGGTGAGCTCGTCTGCGCCGTCGGAGTCGGGCGACATCATCTGCTGCCAGAGCGCGGTGATGATCTCCTCCGGTGTCGAGGATGCGGAGTCGTGGAGCCGGATGCGGCCCGACAGCGCCGTCAGCGCGGCGTCGAGACCGACGCCAGGGTCGGTCGCTGGTGCACCCCTGAGCGACGCCAGCTCGACGGCCAGCAAGAGCAGATCGACCGCTCCCCGCACCGAGGAGCCGACCCGGATCTCGGGATGGGAGCGGGTGGCCCGGACCAGGCGCACGATCTTGGCAACGTACTCCCGATCGGCGAACGCGGTGACCGGCGGGCCCTGGGAGGCGGCGATCGCCACCTCGTCGGTCTCGGACTGGTAGTCCATCGAGATCCTGCAGACCCGGTCGTAGATGGCGCCCGAGATACGGGCGGTGCCGACGGCATCGAACGGGTTCATGGCTGCCACGAGCCGGAACGACGGGTGGGCGTCGATGCGGCCGAGGCGGGGCACGGTCAACTCCGCTTCGGACATGACCGTCACCAGCAGGTTGAGGGTCTCCTCCGGGATCCGGTTGATCTCCTCCAGGTACAACAGCGAGCCGTCCTTGAGGGCCCGAGCCAGGGGCCCGTCGACCCAGACCTCCGACACGTAGCCGGTCTCCAGGACCTGGGCGGGATCGAAGTGGCCGACGAGTCGGGCCGGCGTCAGCTCGGCGTTGCCCTCGACGAACTCGAAGTCCTGGCTGGTGGTCCTGGCGACGCCCCGGAGGAGCGTCGATTTGCCGGTCCCCGGCGGTCCCTCGAGCATGAGATGGCGGCCCGCCATCAGGGCCGCCACGACCAGCTGGGCCTCTCGAGATCGGCCGATGATCTCGGCGTCGAGTCGGGCCAGGGTCGCCGGTCCGTAGAGGCTTGGTTCGCGGTGGTCAGTCAACGGGGGGAACGCCCCGGGTCGTCTTGCAGTCGCGCATGTCCTGGTGGCCCCCGTTCGGGCGGGGCCTGGGACCCCGTCGTGCGTGGCTGCGAATCTAGCAGTCGGGTCACCACCGAGCTAAGCCGTCTGGGAGCGCTCAGAGGTCGGCATGGCTCCGGAGGTACTCGCCGGTTGCGGCAACGGCTCGGTCGACGAGGTCGTCGAGGAGACGCTGCCCCTCGGCCGGGCTCGCTCCTGCGGGGTCACCGAGCACGCCGTTGGGCGAGACGGAGGCGACACCGCCCGAGCGGAGATCGTCGAGCAGGGCGTCGAGCGGCTCGGTGTTGCCGACTGCAGCCATGTCGAGCTCAACGGTCTCCGGTGCGAGGTGGAGGAGGAGTGACGTCTCGACCCTGCCGGCATGAGCATCGACATCGGACCCGACGGCACGCTCGTCCCAGGTTGGGAACAGAGCGATGAGCCGATGCCCCTCGTGCCGGAGCTGGGTCACGGCAGTCGTCACCGGTTCGGCGTTACCGGCGTGACCGGACAGCAGCACGACCAGCTCGAAGGAGTGCCGAGCCGACCGCACCAGCTCGATGAGGACCCCGCGCAGCGCTTGCTGTCCGATCGATAGCGTCCCGGAGAAGCCCTGATGCTCGCCCGACGAGCCGTAGGGCAACGGGGGTGCGACGACGGCGCCTGGGAGCCGTGCGGCCACCCGGTCGGCCCAGGCGCTGGCAATCCTCGTGTCGGCGTCGAGGGGCAGATGCGGGCCATGTTGCTCGGTCGCTCCGAGCGGGACGACGAGTAGCGACGCATCGAGCGTGGCGAGGCTGCGCCAGCTCTGCGAGCCGAGCCGTTGGCCGGTCACGAGGAGGCTGCGGTCTCCTGG
The DNA here is from genome assembly GCA_029861725.1 of Acidimicrobiia bacterium. Lineage (GTDB taxonomy): Bacteria > Actinomycetota > Acidimicrobiia > Acidimicrobiales > SZUA-35 > CADEDH01. The sequence continues at coordinate 9,274 of JAOTYQ010000005.1, forward strand.
CCGCCATCGTCGCCGCCCGGTGGCGTCCCACTGTCGAGCGGGTCGGCTTCTGCCAAATAGCCCCAGTTCACTAGCTGATCAGCGACCAATTGGGCGGCATCGGCCGGTGCGAGCTCGTGGACCTGGGCCGAGCCGGTGGACGAGTCCGTGCCGATCAGTGCGGCGACGCGGCTCCTGGTGGATCCGGCGGGGGCGGGTTCGACCTTCGGCCGTGGCCGGTAGGGGCCGCGCTCGACGACGGTAGGCTCTGCCGCCGACGGTCCGACTGCGGCGATGAGCCGCTCGACCGAGGCCGTGGACGACGCCAGCGTCGCTGCCAGCGCCGCTCGCCGCAGTTCCGGACCGCTCTCGAACGACAACACGCACCGTCCGGTCACCGCTAGTCGTTCCCGCCGTCCCTGATCGAGGCGGCGCTCGACGATCAGCTCGGGACCATCATCCGCCGTGTCCGTCGCCCTGGCCGTCACGAGACCGAGGGCCTGGGGGAGACCGAGCTGGTTGGCGAGGAAGGCAGGTACCGATCCGCTGCCTCGGTCGAGGCTGTGGACACCGCAGCAGACGATGTCGATCTCCGCCGCGAGCGGAGCGAGGCGCCCGGCCACCTCGTTGCTCGACTCGTCGCCCCGGCCCTCGACCAGTACTGCACGTGTCGCCCCGGCGGCCAGAGCGTCACGGAGCATCCCCTCGGCCGCCGGCGGGCCCGAGGTGGCGGCCGTGACCGTCCCGCCCGAGGCGGTGGCGATGCGCAATCCCCACTCGAGGGCCGAGAGATCGGCGGGTCCAGCACCGCTGAAGCGGACATCGCTCGAGATCGCACCGGTCAAGGGGTCGATCTCGGGCCGGAGATCCACCCATTTGAGACAGACGAGAACATCGGCCACCGAGACGATCCTCAGCTCCTGCGGAACGCCACCCCGTGGCCTCCGTCGGGATAGGTCCAGGAGATGGCGCCGTCGCCGTTGCAGACGAGGTAGCACGTGCCGCACTCGAAGCACTGCTCGTAGTTGAAGAGGATCCCGCCGTCCGAGGTCGGTACGAAGAGGTTCGCCGGGCAGCACACCACGCAGGCCCGGGTCGTGCAGGAGCGGCAGACGTCCGAGTCGACTTCGATATGGGCCCGCGATCCAACGCGGAAGTCGATCGTCGCCATTCGGTCCTCGAACGAGATGGTGGTCATGGCGTGTCCGGTCGGTTCGGCATCGGCTCCCAACGCCGCGAGTTCCCTCGCGACGAGTGCTGCGAGCCTACCGGCCAGCGACCGGCACCGCCGGATCCGGGCGGTGGCTCGAGTCCTGGGTGGCTGACGACGATCAGGCGCCCAACGTGGCGCTCTTCGGGATGGCCACCACGCCGCGGGGGGAGACGTAATACGACGCAGCGTCGGCCTCGGCGTCGAAGCCGATCTCGAGGCCTGGCGGGATCACCACGTGCTTGTCGATGATCGCACGATGGACCCGGGCGCCCTTGCCGACGGTGACGTTGCCGAGCAGGACGGATCCGGTGACCTCAGCCCCTGCCTCGACCCGCACATCGTGGGAGAAGACCGAGTCGCGGCACTGACCCCCGGCGACGACGACGCCGTTGCTGAGGATGCAGTTCGAGAGCTCGCTGGGCCCGTCCGGGCCGTCGGCGATCTTGGCCGGGGGCTCGTTCAGACCGCGGGCGAATATCGGCCACTGCTCGTTGTAGAGGCTGAACGCGGGAAGCGGGGCGACGAGGTCCATGTGCGATTCGTAGTAGGAGTCGAGCGTGCCAACATCGCGCCAGTAGTGATTGTCGCTTCCGGTTTCCCCGGGGATGCTGTTCTCGCGATAGTCGTAGACGAAGGCCTCACCTCGCTCGACGAGCCTTGGGATGATGTCACCGCCGACGTCGTGATTCGAGGACCCGTCCTTCGAGTCCTCGACGATGATGTCGCGGAAGACGTTCACATCGAAGATGTAGTTGCCCATCGATGCCAGTATCTGCTCGGGTGACCCGGGGATCGTCGGGGCGTCGGCCCGCTTCTCGTGGAAGCCGACGATACGATTGCTGTTCGGGCTCTTCTCGATCGTTCCGAACTGGTCGCTCTGGTCGGCCGGCAATCGTATGGCGGCGACGGTCACCCCCGCCCCGCTGTCGATGTGGGCATTGAGCATCTGCCGAGGGTCCATACGGTAGATGTGATCTGCTCCGAAGACGATCACGTGCTCGGGCCGCTCGTTCTCCACGAGGTTCATATTCTGGAAGAGGGCATCGGCGGAGCCGGTGTACCATCGGGGCCCCCGCCTCATCTGGGCCGGGACCGTGGTGATGTAGTTGCCGAGAATGGCCGAGAGCTGCCACGTCAAGGAGATGTGGACATCGAGGCTATGGCTCTTGTACTGGGTGAATACCGCGATATGGCGGAAGCCACCATTCACGAGGTTGGAAATGGCGAAGTCGATCAGCCGATACTTGCCGCCAAAGGGCACGGCGGGTTTTGCTCGGTCGAGGGTGAGTGGATGGAGCCTCTTGCCTTCACCTCCAGCAAGAACGATGCTCAGGATTGGACGACGGCCGTGGGCGGGAGCGCGCATGGGCATCAATCCTATACTCGGTCCGTACCGTCCTCTTTGATGCAAAAGGCACCGGTGGCCAGGAGGCTCGGGTGCAACCAGGCAAGACGGCTTGGCCCAGGCGCTCGCTACCCGCGTGAGACGGGCCCGCGACTCCGAGGATGGAACAAACTCGACGACGATCACGTTACGACAGATGTGACCACCCTTGATGTTCAATCGCGCTTCGGCGCGCTCGTCGAGCGACTCGACGACTGCCGTCGGTTCACGGAGGCGCTCGCTGCACCGCTGTCCGCCGAGGACCAGACGGTCCAGTCGATGCCCGACACCAGCCCGACGAAGTGGCACCGTGCTCACACCACGTGGTTCTTCGAGACGTTCCTGCTCCAGCCCCACCTCGCTGGCTACGAGGCCTTCGACGGGCACTTCGGGTTTCTCTTCAACAGCTACTACGAGGCGGTCGGGGACCGGCACCCACGGCCGGACCGGGGCATGGTGACCAGGCCGGGCATCGTCGAGATCGCCGACTACCGGCGCCACGTCGACGAGGCCCTCGCAACGCTGCTCGAGGCGGCTGGCGACGACGAGCCGGATCGGCGGGACCACCTGGCGGACCTCGTCGAGCTAGGAATCAATCACGAGCAGCAACACCAGGAGCTGCTGCTGATGGATATCAAGCACGTGCTCGCCAACAACGTGTACGGACCTGGCTACGCGGTCCTCGATCACGAGCCGCTACCCGAACCTGGGCCGGCGGGGTGGATCAGCGTCGATGGCGGCCTGGTCGAGATCGGGGTCGAGGTGTCCGATCGTGGCTTCCGCTTCGACAACGAAGAGCCGCGCCACCGGGCCCTCCTCCACCCTCACCGGCTCGCCGATCGGCTCGTCACGTGTGGGGAGTGGCTGGAGTTCATGGCCGACGGTGGCTACGGCGAGCCTCGGCTCTGGCTCTCCGACGGGTGGTACGCCCGGGCCGCCCAGGGATGGACGGCGCCCCTCTACTGGACGAAGACCGACGACGAGCAGTGGATGATCCACACCCTCACCGGTCGTCGGCCCGTCGATCCCCACGAACCGCTCTGCCACGTATCCTTCTACGAGGCCGACGCCTTCGCGACGTGGGCCGGAGCCCGGCTACCCACGGAGTTCGAGTGGGAGCACGCAGCGACCGATCTCCGACACGGCGTCGGGACACTGCTCGACCAGGCGACCGTTGACGGGACACCCGTGGTGAGCCCGAGCAACGAGCTCCACCCGACCGGAGCCGGACCGGCCGAGGCTGGCGTCCTACGCCAGTTGATCGGGGACTGCTGGGAATGGACCGGTTCCCCGTACCGGCCCTACCCGGGCTATCAAGTGCCAGACGGCGCCATCGGCGAGTACAACGGCAAGTTCATGATCAACACCATGGTGCTCCGCGGTGGCTGCGCCCTCACGCCGAACGATCACCTGCGAACCACCTACCGGAACTTCTTCCATCCCCACACCCGATGGCACCTGTCGGGTGTGCGATTGGCGGCCGACTGACCGCCTGACCCCCTGCTCCCACGGTCCCGCCACCGGCCGGTACGGTCGCGGCGGGGCCCGACCCTTTGCGAGGTAGTACACCCATGCCCGACAGCCCCATAACCGTCGACGTCCGGCTCCCCAGCGACTGGGCCGCCGGCGAGATGCGGGACGACATTCGCCGCTCGTTCGCCAATCGCCCGATCGTCCTGCCACCCAAGTGGCTGTACGACGATTACGGCAGCGACCTCTTCGATCAGATCACCCGCTTGCCGCAGTACTACCCGACCGAGGCCGAGCGGTCGATCCTGGTGAGCAGGGCCGACGAGATCGCGGCGGTGACCGGTGCCGACACGATCATCGAGCTCGGCTCGGGCACCAGCGACAAGACGAGAACCCTGCTCGACGGCTTTCACCGCGGCGGCCAGCTACGTCGCTTCACACCGCTCGATGTGAGCGAGGCCACGCTCGTCGAGGCCGCCACCACGCTGGCGGAGCGGTACGACGGCCTCGAGGTCCATGCCCTCGTCGGTGACTTCACCCGCCACCTGGCCCACCTCCCCGACGGCGACCGCCGGATGGTGGCCTTCCTCGGTGGGACGGTCGGGAATTTCTACGTCGAGGAGCGCCATGCCTTCCTCGGTGCCCTGTCCGATCAGTTGCGTCCCGGGGAGTGGCTCCTGCTCGGGGTCGATCTGGTGAAGGACTTCCAGCGGATCCTGGCCGCGTACCACGATGTTGCCGGGCTCACCGCGAGGTTCATCAAGAACTCGCTGACCGTCCTCAACCGGAACCTCGATGCCGACTTCGATCTCGGTGCGTTCGACTACGTGCCCCTGTGGGACGACCTCGAGGAACGGGTCGATATGCGGTTGCGCTCGCTCATGCCCCAGCGGGTCCGCATCGACGGGTTGGATCTCGATGTCGCCCTCGGCGAAGGTGAGGAGCTTCGGGTCGAGATCTCGGCCAAGTTCCGCCCCGAGAAGTTCACGGCCGAGCTCTCCGACGTCGGGCTCGACGTCTTCCGGCTCTGGACTGACGAGAATGAGGACTTCGGCCTCGTCCTGGCCCGCCGGGTGACCGAGCAGGCGTAGGCCACGACCGGACCGGACCCGTAGGGTCGGGCCGCGACCGGGTCAGAGCAGGGTCACGACTCCGGTCGATCCGTCGACCTCGATCTCGGCTCCGTCCCGGATCTTGCGGGTGGCGTCGGTGGCCGACACGACACAGGGGATCCCGAGCTCCCGGCTCACGATGATGGCGTGGCTGAGCGCCGCCCCGACATCGACGACGACGGCGCCGGCGGTGACGAACAGCGGGGTCCAAGCCGGGTCGGTCATCGGCGCTACGAGGACGTCGCCCGGTTTCAGCACGGTCGGGTCCGAGGGATCGAGCACGACCCGAGCCCGCCCCCGGTACACGCCTGGACAGCCGGGGTTGCCAACCAGGGAGTCGCCGGATCGGGCGACGTCCACCGAGCTCTCACCCCGCTTCGGCCACTCGGTGTTGGCCGGTACGGCACCGTTGATGATGAACGGCGGCTCCAGCGATCGCAGCCAGTCGTGGTGAGCCTGCCGTTGGGCGACGATCTCTCGGATGCCGTCGAGCTCACCGGCGATCGCACGCTCCAGCTCGTCTTCGAAGAGGAGGCAGATATCGCGTGGCTCGTCGACGTGGCCGGCTGCGACCGCCCGCCGGCCGAGCTCCCACACCGCCATTCGCACCTCGTGAATGACCCGGATGATCGTCGTCTTCGAACGCTCCCGACCGGGTACGAACACCTTGGCCGAGGCGAGCGCGGCCTGGAACTGGCCCTGGGTCTCCGGGTCGGCGGCCAGCGCCTCGACAAGCTCGGCCGAGAGGCGTTCGCGCTCCTGCTCCCGCACCTCGTTCTCGACCAGCGGAGAGGTGTCGTCGCCGGCGAGCCGCATCCGGTCGATCGCCGCCAGGGCGAGGTCGGGATCGGTCTCCCAGGTGTGGGCGTGGATATCCCACTCGTTTGGTCCTCGTGAGCCGAACGACGCGAGGAAGGCGTCGAGCCCGGCGCTGAAGGCCGCGGCAGCAGGGTCTTCCGAGCGCCGGATCCGGTTGGCCAGCCCGACGACCCCCAGGTCGAAGAGGGTGGTCAGCGACGACGAGGACCGGACCTGGCGCGACAGCTCCCACATCGCGTACGAGGGTGCTGCCGAATCGACGCCACCGAGCCCGGCGAAGAGCTTCATCGCCGTCGTCGGCTGCCCGAGCGCGGCGCAGACGGTGCCGATGACACCGGGACCGACGGAGGCCGCTCCGCTCTGGTTGATGTGCTGGTTGAACATCCGTCGGACCAAGCTCTTGAACGACCGGGCGCGGGCGAGCAATTCGGCGTCGGTCAGCATGGTCAGATCGGGACGACTTTCCCTCGCCGCCAGCCCGTCGAGACGGTCGGCTTCGAGCTCGTCCTGCTCCATCGTCCCCATGACCCAACCGAGCCAGCCGGCGAGCATGGCGGTGCCCTCCGCGCTGTCGTGCCAGTCCTCGTGGACGTAGGGGGGCACATCCGGATGATCGCCGAAGTACGCGAGGTCGATGTCCTCGGCCGTCATCCCCGGGGTCCGGACGCCGAAGAGTCGGATCCCAGTGGCGCAAAGGTAGGCGTAGCCGCCGAACATACCGGCGACCTCCGGCCGCCTCGGGTTCATGCCTACGTCGCCGTAGCCCATCCGGTCGACTGCACAGTCGTACCAGCCGGCGAGCGTGTCCTCCTCCCACACCAGGTCCCACCCGAGCGGTGACGGGGGCTCGGGCAGGACCTCGCCCACGTTGGCCCGGGTCCAGAACGGCCATTTCTCGCTCAGCTCGTTGTCTTCGATCCACCGGAGGTCGGCCATCGGGCTCCCTTGCTCTGCTCTCACCCGGGTCGCCGACCCAGCTCAGGGGCCCCCGGGGCCGGCCCTGGGTAACCCGAAGATGAAGGGTAGGTTGCCGTCGGCGTCGTGTCCACGTGCCGCCGTGGCCACGCCGCCGCTCAGCGACAGCCCGACGAAGGACCGGGGCTAGGATCGGCGAGGTGGACGAGGGCTTCGACGTCGACGTGGTGGTTGTGGGGGCCGGGCCGGCCGGCTCGGCCGCGGCGATGGTCCTGGCCCGGGCCGGTCGGAACGTCGTGCTCCTCGAGCGCGGCCCGTTCCCGGGCTCCAAGAACATGTACGGCGGGGTCGTCTACGGCAGGATCCTTGACGGGCTCGTCCCGAACTGGTTCGACGAGGCACCGATCCAGCGTTGGGTGACCCGCCGCTCGACGATGGTCATGACGGACCAGCAAGCGTTGACGGTCGACTTCCGGACCGAAGCCTGGGGCCACCCGCCGTACAACGGGGCAACCGCCTACCGCCCCGACTTCGATGCGTGGCTTGCCGACAAAGCGGTCGAGGCCGGAGCGATGCTGGTCACCTCGACCACGGCGATCGGGTTGCTCACCGACGCCGATGGGGCGGTCGTCGGCGTCCGGACCGACAGACCCGACGGTGATCTGCGAGCCCCGATCGTCGTCGCCTGTGACGGGGTCAACTCGTTCCTGGCCAAGGAAGCAGGCCTCCACCATCACCAGGGGTCCGAGCACTACACGCTCGGAGCCAAGGAGACCCTGGCACTTCCCAAGGAGGTGATCGACGAGCGGTTCGGCGTGCGCGGCCGTCACGGCGTCGACATCGAGATCCTCGGAGGGACGGGCGGGATCCCCGGGGGAGGCTTCGTGTACACCAACCTCGACTCGGTGTCGGTTGGCGTCGTCGTATCGCTCGATGGCCTCAGCGCTCAGCAGCAACGGCCCGAGGACCTGATCGCCGAGCTGAAGGCCCATCCCGCGATCGCCCCGCTCGTCGACGGCGCAGAGCTGAAGGAGTACTCAGCCCACCTGATCCCAGAGGGGGGCTACGATGCGATGCCCCAGCTGTCGACGGCTGGCATGTTGGTCGCCGGTGACGCAGCGGGGATGTGCCTCGCCGCCGGTATCTGGCTCGAAGGCGTTAACTTTGCGATCGGGGCCGGCGCGCTCGCCGCCGAGGTGGCCGTGGATGCGCTGGCCGATGGCGACGTCTCGGCCGCGCGGCTCTCGGCCTACGCCGACGCCCTCGCCGAGACGTTCGTGCTCGCCGACCACCGGAAGCTACGCCGAGCCCCGGAGCTCGTGCTGTCCGAGCGAGTCCAGCAGCGGTACCCCAACCTGCTGTGCGATATCGCCGAGTCGATTTTCACGGTCACGAACCCGGAGCCGAAGCTCGGCATGGCCAAGCTCCTCCGCCGGGCGGCCAAGGCCAACGGGCTCAAGTTCCGCGACCTCGGCCGCGATGCGGTCAGGGGGTGGCGGGCGTTCGGCTGAGCGTCCGCAATGTCGCCAGTAGCTCGCTGACGAAGGCGGGCCCGTCGCAGACGATGGCCAGGTCGGCGAGATCCATCATCGGGCACGACGGGTCGGTGTTGACCGCCACGACGTGATCGGGTGCACCGAGCCCGGCGGTATGCTGGATCGCCCCGGAGACCCCTATGGCGATGTACAACTCGGGATCGACGGTCACGCCGGTCGTCCCGATCTGCCGGTCGGCCGAGAGCCATCCCCAGTCGGTCACGACCCGGGTCGCCCCGACCGACGCTCCGAGCGCGGCCGAGATCTCGTGCACCAGCTCCACGTGCTCCGGGGCACCCAGGCCGGCGCCGCAAGCGATGATCCTGGGCGCCTCGGAGAGGTCCATCGTCGCCGGGTCGGCCGGAACGGTCTCGATCAGCTCGACCCGACCGACTTCTGCGCTGTCGCGGTCGGTGCCCCTGGGGCCTGATCGCCGGAGCTCCAAGCTCAGGCGAGTGACGATCGGTGACCGATGAGGATCGCAGGGAGGGACATTGCGAACCCCGGGCTGAAAGGTGGCCACCACCGGCTGGCTCAGCGCCAGCGTCTCCATCGTCAGCCCGCCTCGGCGGACGACGACGGCTCGTCTGTCGCCGATCTCGGTTGCTGCCGAGACCAACGGTCGACCGAGAGCAGCGGCCAGATGGGGAGCGAGATCGCGCCCATCGGGGGTGTGCGGCAACACGACGTGCTCGTCGGCGGGAAGCTCCGGGGCCAGCGCTGTCGCCATGCGTGCCGGGTCGAAGCGGGGCAGCTCGATCATCACGATCCGGTCGGCGAGACCGGCGAGGTCGGCGACAGCCGCATCGGTGCCGTCGCCGACGACCCAGCAGGCGCTTGGCGCTTCGGCCGCTACTTCGACTGCTCCGACGGGGAGCGTCCCTGACCGGACGGGTAGCAGCGCCATCGCCCGGCTCGGTCGGTGACGCTCGTCGCTCATCGTGCCCTCGCCGCCGTTGGGACACCCCTGGCTCGCAGCTCGGCGTCGAGCTCGTCGGCCGCTCGGCGACCGTCGATGATGGCAGCATGGGCTCGTCTCGGGGCGACGCAGTCCCCGATGCGGCGAAGCAGCCACCGAGTGCCGGTCGTGCCCGCCGCTTCCTTCAGGCCGAAATAGAGCTCGTCCCGCGGCCGCTGATGGCTGGCGAGCACGAGCCAGTCGGGCTGGCGCTCGTCGTCGGTCCCGGTCGGGTGGTGTAGCAGGGTCAAGCGGCCATTGTCGTAGCCCATCGGAACCCGGTCGGTCGTCTGCACGATGCCCTTGGCCGAGGCCCGGTACCACCACGTCTCCATGTCGAGCGTCACCCCGAGATCCTGACCGACGACCATCGCCTTCGTGATCACCTCGACGGCGCAGCCCCGATCGGCGAGGAGCTCGGCCACCGAAGTCGCTTGATGGAAGCCGACGTCGTCGATAACGACCACCGAGCCGGAGGGCTCCGCGGTGCCCTCGAGCACGTCGACGACATCGACGATCCGCTCACCGCCGGCGTCGGCCGGGGGAGCCCACCACGGTCGTGTCGGGACCGAGCCCGTGGCCACGATCACCGCGTCCGGGGCCAACATCTCGATCAGGTCGACCGTGCCTCGGGTCTCCAAGCGGACATCGACGCCGATCCGGCGAGCCTCGGCACCGAGGTTCCGCACGAGGTCGCCCAGCTCGGCCCGGTTTGGCACGGTGGCTGCCAGCTTGACCTGACCGCCGAGGTGGGACGACGCCTCGAGCAGCGTCACCCGGTGGCCTCGCTGCGCCGAGGTTATCGACGCTTGCAGCCCGGCCGGGCCGCCCCCGATCACGACGGTGTCGGGCTCGGCCTCACCGGACCTGGCCGCGCCCGCCGCCGGCTGAGGAGACATCGCGTCGGTCGAGCGAGCGAGCTCCGACTCTCGACCGGTGTACGGATTCTCGATGCAACCGAGCCACCGGTTCAGGCCCATCCGGCCAACGCATTCCTGGTTGCAGGACAGGCAGAGCCTGATGTGCTCGGCGTGGCCGGCCCGAGCCTTCGCGGCGAAGTCCGGATCGGCGATCTGGCCACGGACGACACCGATCAGGTCGGCGTGGCCTTCGGCCAGCGCCCGATCGGCCTGGAGTGGATCCTTGAACCTGCCGACGCCGACCACGGGGAGCGAGACCTCGTCGCGGATGGCCGACGGGATGAACAGGGCGTACTCCGGCGGGATGTGCATCGACGCCTCGATCATGAACAGCGAGGCGGTGGCGACCCCGATCGAGGTGTTGATGTAGTCGACCCCGCCCCGGTCCTCGATCTGCACGGCCAGCTCGACGGCGTCGTCGATCGTCGTGCCGCCCTCGATCAGCTCGTCGCCGCACAGCCGGACGCCGAGGACCGGCTCGGGTCCCATTCGGGCTCGTACGGCGGCGACGATCTCGTGCAGGAGGCGGGCGCGGTTGTCGAGCGAGCCGCCGTAGCCGTCGCTCCTATGGTTCGTTGCCGGTGACAGGAAGCCCCGCACGATCGAGCTGTGCGAGCACTGGAGCTCGACACCGTCGAAGCCACCTTCGATGCACCGGGCGGCGACGACCGCGTACGACTCGACGATCTCGTCGATCTCGTGCTGCTCGACGGCCTTTGGCATCTCCCGGAACAACGGATCGGGCACGGCGGAGGGCGCCCACACCGGCAGGCGGGTGTACATCGAGGAGGCCTGGCCGCCGTTGTGGTTGATCTGGGCCAGTATCGGGGTGCCGTTGGCATGGACCGCTTCGGTGATGCGCCGGTAGCCCTCGACGACATCGGGGTGGAAGGCGTGGATCATCTTCTCGTACGGCCAGTCGGTCGGGTGGACCGAGTGCTCCTCGGTGATGATCAGGCCGGCCCCGCCTGCCGCCCTCGCCTCGTAGTACGCCACGTGCTGGTCGGACGGCTTCCCGTCCTGGGTGGCGTAGTTGGTGAGGTGTGCGCTGAATACGATGCGGTTGGGGACGGCGATCGAGCCCAGCTTGATCGGTGTGAACAGGTGCCGGTATCGGCCGGTGGCGCTCACCGTGACCCCCTCATGGTGTCGGCTCCATCACCCTCGAGCCGGCGGAGGCGGCCAATCCGGCGGCCCGACCTTCCCTGATCGCCTCGCCAACGGTCCTCGCGGCGACGGCATCGCCGACGCGGATCCCCACGCCGGTCTCGGACCATGGGCCCCGGTCGGCGGAGCGGGGGCTGCAATCGACGAGCGCCTCTGCGGTGATCTGCGTGGTGACCGCACTGAACTGGTGCTCGACCGTGATCGATGACCTGCCGATCGCCCGGAGCTGTTGGCGCCGCTCGATCGCGACGCCCGCCTGCTGCAGCCGAACGTTGCAGCCGGCGAGGTCGCCGGTCAGCGACAGGAGCGTGCCAGCGATCGGATCAGGGGTGACGAAGGTGACCGTCCGACCCCGGGTGGCGAGGAGCTCGGCGATCGCGACCGCGACCGAGTTCCCGATCGGATCCCACACGGCGACCGCGGCCGGGACGAGGGCGTCGAACGCATCGCCGTCGGCGGACAGCACGTCGAGAGGGGTCAGGACGGTGGCGCCGTCGGCCACCGGCACGTCGGATGGTGTCGGTCCTGCGCCGGTTGCGAGCACGACCGGCCCGAGCCAGCCGTCGACGAGCTCGGCTGTCGCCGTCTCGCCGAGACGGAGCCGGACTCCGGCCTCGGTGGCATCGTCGACGAGCCAGTCGGCCAGCAACCCGAACCGCTGGTGACCTGGTGCGCGGGCCACGGCTCGGAGCAGCCCACCGGCCGTGGCGGCGGCCTCGATCACGGTGACCGAGCAGCCGTAACGAGCGGCGACCCGAGCCGCTTCCAAACCCGCCGGCCCGGCACCGACCACCAGCACCGGCCGACGGTTTCCGCTACTGGGCTGCCCGTCGGCGGGGGCGGGCGGATCGGTTGTCTCGTAGCCGGCTCGGGGCTCTCCGATGCAGCTCACGATCGGGTTACGGTTGTCCCGCACCCTGCACCGCTGGTTGCAGAGAACGCACGGCCGGGGCGTGCGACCCCGGGCGATCTTGGCGACCAGATCGGAGTCGGCGATCTGGGCTCGTGTCATCTCCACCCCGTCGCAGGAACCGGCCTCGATCGCCGCTTCGGCAGCCTGGGGATCGACGATCGAGCCCTGGGCGAACACCGGCACCGCTTCGTCGACCGCGGCGCGGATGGTCGCCGTCAGGTCGAGGTTGATGTTCGTGCCGTGATGCCCGGTCGGCCGGGTCTCGGCCACCGAGAAGATCGCGCCGCGGACGACGACGAGGTAGTCGACCAGCGACACGAGCTCGGTGGCGATGCCGGCTGCCCCCTCGGGCGTGATCCCAGCCCAGGGTGCCAGCTCGTCGCAGCTGAGTCGCAGCCCGAGGATCGGCCCGGCTCCCAGTCCTTCGCGCACCGCCCCGAGCACCTCGCGAGCGAAGCGGAGCCGGTCGCTGCCGTAGTCGTCGTCTCGCCGGTTGGTGAGGCCCGACAGGAACTGGCGGATGAGGCTGTGCTGGCCGGCATTGATCTCGACACCGGCCAACCCGGCGTCGGTCGCCCGGGCCGCTGCGGTGGCGAAGCCTTCGACCACTGCGGCGATGTCCTCGAGCTCCATGATCTTCGGGACTTCCCTCGTGTCGACCTCAGGCTCGTCGGAGGGCGCCCACAGCTCACGTTGGGAGAAGGCCGAGCTGCCCTGCCCGCCGCTGTGGCTGAGCCCGGCCAGCACGATCGCATCGGCTCCTTGACACGCCCGGGCGATCGCCGCCCACCCGTCGGGCGCGAGCTCGGCGTCGGGGCACCGCTCGTAGGGCCAATCGGACGGGTGGACCGAGGCCGCCTCGACGACGATGGTGCCGCACCCGCCTTGGGCCCGCTCTGCGTAGTACGCGACGTGCCGCTCCGAGATGGCACGCCCCTGCGCCAGGTTGGTCTCATGGGGACCGAATAGCACGCGGTTGGGGGCCGTCCACTCGCCGATGTCGAGAGGTTGCAGCAGGTTCATGCTGGTCGGCATTCTAGGTGCGGCGGGACGGTGCCCGCCGCCTGGAGTTCGGCCTTCGGCCGAACGTCCCGGAACGTGACAGGTCGTGGACATCGGGTTGGGAAAGGGAAGTCCAGGTGCGGCGGGACGGTGCCCGCCGCCTGGAGTTCGGCCTTTGGCCGAACGTCCGGGGCCCTTGGTGCGGCGGGACGGTGCCCGCCGCCTGGAGTTCGGCCTTTGGCCGAACGTCCGGGGTCAGCTCAGCGATGCCGGCTTGCGGGTGAGCGTGACCGGGATCGGCTTCGAGTGGTTCGAGGTGGGCTCGGGCCGGTCGTAGGCACCGACGCCGGCCAGTGCCAGCTCACCGTGCCCGCTGACGCACTCCGGGTCGGGACCGTCGAGGGGGAGGCCGGTGAAGAACTTCGCTGCCATGCAGCCGCCCTGGCAGGCATCGAACTGACCGCAGCTGGCGCACGCCCCCGCCGATTGCGGCTCCCGCAGCTCCGTGAACAGCTCCGACCTGCGCCAGATGCGATCGAAGCCGCCGGGGTCGCGAACGTTGCCGGCCTTGAACTCGTCGTGGAGGACGAACGGACAGGCGTAGACGTCACCGACCGGATCGATCAGGCAGACGACCCGGCCCGCACCGCAGAGGTTGAGGCCCGGCAGGTTCTCGTCGCCGAGCGCGTTGAGGTGGAAGAACGAGTCGCCGGTGAGCACGTGCGGTCGCTCCAGGAGCCAGTGGTACAGCTCGACCTGCTGCTCGTGGTGCGGGTGCAGCTGCTCCCAGGTGTCGGCGCCGCGGCCAGCGGGCCGGAGCCGGGTGAGTCGCAGCTCGGCGCCGTACCGATCGGCGAGCGCCTCGAAGCCGTCGAGCTGACCGATGTTGTGGCGGGTCATGACGACGCTGATCTTGAACGGGCCGAAGTCGGCGTTGGCGAGATGGTCCATCGCCGCGATCGCGGTGGCGAACGAGCCCTCGCCGCGCACGGCGTCGTTTGTGGTGCGGTCGGCGCCGTCGATCGAGATCTGGACGTCGGTGTAGTCCATGGCGGCCAGCCGGCGGGCGCCCGGACCGTCGATGCGGGAGCCGTTGGTTGAGAACTTCACCCCGACGCCGTTCGTCGTCGCGTAGTCGACGAGATCGAAGAAATCGGGCCGGATCATCGGCTCGCCGCCGCCAATGTTGACGTAGAACACCTGCATTGCCGCCATCTCGTCGATGAGGGCGAGGACCTCCTCGGTCGACAGCTCGCGCGGGTCGCGACGACCCGACGAGCTGAGGCAATGGACGCACGCCAGATTGCAGGCGTAGGTCAGCTCCCAGGTGAGGCAGATCGGAGCGTCGAGGCCCTGCTTGAGTTCATCGGTCAGAGCGGTCATGAGGTCACCGGTTCGAGGAAGTCGGAGGCGGCCAGAGCGGCGAGCGCCCGGGTGAAGCTCGGTCTGCGTCGATCGCTGATCCCGCAGGCGTCGAGCGCGGCGTCCGGGCTCGGATGATCACCGAGGCACTCGACGACCTCGACGAGATCGGGCGATCGGAGGAAGTTCAAGCGGCGGTTGCCGTAGTGGTAGGCGAGCGCGCCGAACGGCTCGGGTCGAAGCGCCACCCGCGGATGGAGGCGCCACGGGCCGTCGAGGGTTGTCGGAGTGGCGGTCTGGTGGTCGCTAGTAGACACCGCACATGCCATCGATCGAGATCTCCTCGACCAATAGCTCGTCTTCGACGAGGTCTGGCTCGCCACCGGTGGGAATCGAGGGCTCTGCGGCGTCGCTAGCTGGCGCGAGGCTGGTCGGCTCGGTCTCGGTCGGTGCAGGAGTCTCCACGGGTGAACCTCCGGTCGCGGTGTCTGCTCCCAGCGATCGTAGTCGCCTCCTCAGCGGAGGTCGAAGCAGACCTTGATCGCTCCTCGGCTGCCGGCGTTGGCAGCGTGGGAGATCGCATCCTGATACTGCTCCAGCGGGTATGTGGCGGAGACCAATCGGCCGAGATCGGCAGCGATCACGAGGTCCCGGGCGAGATCGAAGGTTCGGCGGGAGCCGCCGTCGGGAAGCTGCTCGGTTCCGTAGGTATAGGCCCCGACCAGCTCGGTCTCGCGGTGCCAGAGCGCGGTCAGGTCGACGTCGACCCGTCCGGGCATGCCGACGAGCACCACGCGTCCCCTCGGCCGGGTGATGCCGATCGCCTCGTCGATCGAAGCGGCTGACCCCACGGCGTCGACGACGATGTCGGCCCCGCCGGACAACGTGCTGCCGATGAGGAAGCTGCCGGTCGCGCGGCGAACCGCTCTGGCCACCTCGCCTGGTGCGACCACCAGGTCGGCTCCGAGAGCGCGGGCCAGCTGCTGCTGCTCGGGGTGCTTGGCCCCAGCGATGATCGTCCCGGCGTCGGTCAGGCGGCGGAGGGCGGCGATCGTCACGAGGCCCATCGTCCCCGCCCCCAGAACGGCGATCGTGTCGCCGGGCCGGGCCCTGGTCTTGATGGCTGCGTGCACGCCGACCGCGGTCGGCTCGATCATGACCGCAGCTTCGTCGGACACCTCGTCGGGCACCGGGTGGAGCTGCGACTCGTGGGCGATCAGCTCGCTCGACCAACCGCCGCCGGTCGACGCGCAGTAGCCGGTCTGGATCCCCGGCTCGAGGTCGCCAGCCACGAGGTGTCGGTAGTCGTCGCCGTCGCCCGGGGCGGCCTCTGCGAAGGGGGGCTCGAAGCCCCGGGCGGCGTGGCCGAGCACCGGTTCGAGCACGACCCGTGATCCGTCGTCGAGGCGACCGACCACCTCGTGGCCCGGCACGAAGGGGAACGACACCCACGGCTCGAAGTAGCGAGCAGAGCGGCCATCGACGGTGGCCAGATCGGAGCCGCAGATCCCGGCCAGGATGGTCGCGACGCGATGCCAGCCTCCGCCAGGCAGGTCGGGGGGGTCGGCCTCCACCAGCGCGAGCGGCCCGGTCCGGGCTCCGCTACCGGGCCGCAGGCGGGACGACACTGCGGCGGCCGCATAGCGTGTTTCCTTCCGGCTGAACTCGAGCGCTCTCACCGCCCCAAAGCTACCGTGCGCCGGGCCGGAGCCAGCCGGTTAGGCCCCCCAGAGCCGAACGTCGGTGTCACAGGGGCTGGCTAAGTTCGGTCGTCATGAGATTCACCATCGATTGCAGCGCCTGCTCCCGCCAGCGGACGTCCAGCTGCCAGGATTGCATCGTCAGCTTCGTGACGAACCGCGAGCCCGACGAAGCGGTCGTCATCGATGCCGCCGAGTTCGCGGCGCTCCGTCGGCTGTCGGCGGCTGGGTTGATCCCCTCCGTCCGAAACGATGCCGCCAACCGGATCGAGTGGGTGACCGACGTCGAGCTCGGCTGGCCCGACCGACCCATCGCCGACGATGCGGGGTCGCGCCCCTCGGAGGATACGAGGTCGGGGGAGGCGTCGGCCGGCGGGCCGGACTCCCTGCGAGACGCGGGCTGAGGGGGTCGCCCGGTGGCACCGCAAGGCTACGCCAGGCGTGGGCATCGACGATCTGGTGCGCAAGCTCGTCGGAGGCACCATCCTGGAGGTGATGGTCGACGACGACACAACCACAACCGGCTCGGCCGGGGCTCTCGGGGTCGAGCAGCTCCGGCGGATCGGACTCGATGCGGGCCTGGCTGCGGTCGGTGTGACGTCAGCCGAGCCGCTCGAACCGGCCAGGTCCGTGTTGCCGCTCCGACGATCGAAGGGCTTGGCGGCGACGATGCAGTTCACCTACCGGAACCCCGATCGGTCGACCGATCCGACACGGCTCCTTCGCGCTGCCCGGTCCCTCGTTGTCGGGATCCTCGACTACCACCGGCTCGAGCCGGGGACCGAGCCCTCATCCCGACCCGCGGGGCGGATCGCCCGCTACAGCTGGCGTGACTTCTACCGCCGTCTCGACGACGGCCTGCGGGCGATGGCGGACGCCCTCGAGGTCGCCGGTCATCGGGCTGTCGTCGTCGCCGACAGCAACGCCCTCGTCGACCGGAACGCAGCCTG
This sequence comes from Acidimicrobiia bacterium, assembly GCA_029861725.1. Lineage (GTDB taxonomy): Bacteria > Actinomycetota > Acidimicrobiia > Acidimicrobiales > SZUA-35 > CADEDH01. The sequence goes on from JAOTYQ010000005.1 coordinate 26,673, forward strand.
GCGAGCCGGGCTCGGCTGGTACGGGAAGAACACGAACCTACTCGTCCCGGGTGGCGGGAGCTGGTACGTCATCGGATCGGTCGTCACCGATGCAGTGCTCGAACCCTCGGGCCGGCCCGTCGCCGATGGGTGCGGGACCTGCACGACGTGTCTCGACGACTGCCCGACCGGAGCGCTCGTTGCTCCCGGGGTCCTCGACGCCCGCCGCTGCATCGCCTGGCTGGTTGAAGCCGCCGAGCCGATCCCGGTCGAGTACCGCGAAGCCGTGGGGGACTGGATGTACGGGTGCGACATCTGCCAGGAAGTGTGCCCCCCGAACCGCGTGACCCTCCGCCGCCGGAACCCGCCGCCGCTCGAAGCCGATGGCCGAGCGTCGGTTGACCTGAGGTGGGTTCTGGAGGCGAGCGACGCCGAGCTCCTCGCTGCCTACGGCCGGTGGTACATCGCCGATCGAGATCCCGACTTGCTCCGACGAACCGCTCTGGTCGTGCTCGGCAATGTCGGCGACGCCACAGATCCGGTGGCCGGTGAGCTCGTCGAGCGCTACCTGCACCACACCAATCCGCGGTTGCGGGCCCATGCGGTGTGGACGGCCCGCCGACTCGGTCTCGACGATCTCGCCGAGCACACGCGCCGCGATCCCGACCCGGACGTGCGAGACGAGTGGGCTCATGACGTCGAGCCGGTGACCGCCGGTACCGATCGATCATGATCCGGCACGTGCTCGTCACCAACGACTTCCCTCCGAAAGTCGGCGGCATTCAGAACTACCTGTGGGAGCTGTGGCGACGGCTCCCACCCGACTCGTTCGCGGTGTACACCACCCCGTACGCCGGCGCCGTCACCTTCGATGCCCAGCAGCGATACCGGATCGAGCGGAGCCCTGAGCCGTTCGTCGGACCGTATCCCTGGTTGGTCGAGCGGCTCAACCGCTTCGTCGACGAGGTGAACGCCGAGCTGGTCGTCCTCGATCCCGCCGTCCCCCTGGGCGCGCTCGGGCGGCGCCTCGATCGGCCCTACGCCGTTGTGCTGCACGGGGCCGAGGTCACGGTGCCGGCGCGGCTGCCGCTGGCCCGGCGGGTTCTCGCATCGACGCTGCGATCGGCGACGCTGGTGATCGCGGCCGGGCAGTACGCGCTCGACGAGGCCGAGCGCTGTGCGGGTCGGCCCCTCCCCTCGGTGGTCATACCCCCCGGCGTCGACAGCGAGCGGTTTCGCCCGTTCCCCGACGATCGCTCTCGGGCGGTAGCCCGGGCCCGGTTTGGTGTCGGCGACGACGACTTCCTGATCGCGGCGGTCAGCCGGCTCGTGCCCCGAAAAGGCCTCGATGTGCTCGTTCGGGCATCGGCCGAGCTCTCGGCCCGACTCGCTGCGCGACCGGCCCCCGGGGCGGCTGCCGTTCAGGTCTTGATCGGTGGCGACGGCCGACATCGACGCCGGCTGGAACGGCTGATCACCGCCACCGGTGCCCCGGTCCGCCTGCTCGGCCGTCTCGCCGACGATGACGTCGCCGAGCTGTACGCAGCCGCCGATGCGATGGCAATGCTGTGCCACGACCGTTGGTTCGGGCTGGAGCAGGAGGGGTTCGGCATCGTGTTCCTCGAAGCGGCGGCTGCCGGCGTTCCGCAGATCGCCGGCCGGTCCGGGGGAGCGCACGAAGCCGTCGCCAACGGCGTCACCGGCCTGGTCCTCGACGATCCTCACGACGAGCGGGCCGTGGCTGCCGCAGCCGAGTCCCTGGCCCGCGACCCGGTCACCCGCAGTCGGCTCGGGTCCGCGGCCCGGGCCCGAGCGATCGCCGAGTTCTCCTACGACCAGCTCGCGGAGCGGCTGGCGGGCTCCATCGACGAGGCCGTCCGCAGCCTGGGCGCGTACCCCGAGTGACACTGTCTGTGGCGCTCGGAGACGGCGAGCGGCGTCGAGACCCACCGGCACCGAACGCGGTTCGTATCGCCGCGGCTCGGCCGCTACCCTCCTGACCGGTGCACGACCTTCCAGCCAACGAGCACACCGTGGTCCTCACCACCGTGGCTGCGTCGATCGAGGCGTGTTTCGAGGTAGGTATCGACCTGGAGTCGTACCCGCAGTGGGTTCAGGGCATCGCATCGGTCGAGGTCGAGGAGCGAGACTTGCACGGCCGCCCGCTGCGGGCCCGGTTCGAGGCGACCGGTATCGGAAGACAGGCGGCCTACGTGCTTGCCTACGACCTCAGCGAGGCGCCGAATCGGCTGGCGTGGACCATGGTCGAAGGCGACCTGACCAGCCGCCTCGAGGGGGCCTATCTGTTCGAGCCGTCGCCCACGGCCACCGCGGATGAGGAGATGACCGACGTGACCTACGAGCTGATCGTCGACCTTGCGGTTCCCCTGCCGGGCTACGTGAAGCGTCGGGCGGAGGACAAGATCCTCGAAGCGGCGCTCCAGCGATTCGCGGCCCGGGTCGAGGCTCGCGACCGCTGAGAGCGAAATCCGCTTGAGGACCGGTTGAATCGAGTCGAAGAGTCGGATATGCGACTTCTCCGGCTTGATCTGGATCACGGGCGATCGAAGCTCGACCTCCATCCTCTCCTGTCGGTCGTGCACGGACTGACGCCGGCTCAGCGGGACGAGCTGCTGGAGGTCGTGCGTGGCCTGGCCAGGGGCTCGACGGCAGGGGTCCGCGGTCTCGTCCAGGACCAGGGCATCCTGGTCGATCTCGACGGCTTCGCCGGCGATCGGCTCCTGCCGATCACGGGGGCCAATGTCGTCGTCGACTGCGACGCCGCAGAGGCGGCGGGGGTTGCGGGTCTGCAAGCCCAGATCGATCAGCTCGAGCGGCGGGCTGAGATCGACGCAGTGGTCGTGGAAGAGATCCGGGCCGACCTCGCCCCGTCGGCCCGAGCCAAGGTAGCGGAGCTCCGTTCGAAGCTCGCTCCGGTCGATCGCGCTGCGGTCGCCGATCGCGAGGCGGAGAACGAGCGGGTGGCCGCCGCGCTCTCGGCGGTGGCGGCCCAGCCTCCCTACGTGCAGGAGGCCCCGGAAGAGGTTCTTGCCCTGCGCCAGCGCTGGGAGGTCCATACGGAGCGCTTGGCCGACGCCGAGCAGCACTTCGCTTCGCTGATGAACGCAGTGAAATACTCGGAGACACGAGCGGCCAAGGCCCGCCAAGCCCTCGAACTGGCCAAGAACGAGGCCAAGCCGGGCTTGCTCACCCGCGCCGAGGAGAGCCGTCTCGAGCAGCTGTCCTTCCCCGAGCAGGACGACAGTCGCCGGGGTCGATGGCGCAAGACGCTCAAGCCCGAGGAGGAAGCGGAGAAAGAAGAGCTGCTGGCCAAGGTCGGGGTCGAGAGCTGGACGGCTTACACGGTCTACCGGGCTGCGCCATCGGCGCCGCCCGACCGGATCGAGGCGGCAGCCGCCGCGCGCCAGCACCTCGATGAGGCCGAGGCGAACCTGGCCCAGGCGCGGGCCAAGCTCACCTCCGACGAGCTCACCTGCTCCCTGAACGACGAGGCCGATGCGATCCGGGCCGAGGCCCGCCCCTACCTTGGTCAGCTGCTTCCATCGGATCTGGGGCAAGCCCTGCGAGAGCTCGTGGTCGAGAAGCCGAACCCCGAGTGGATCTCGGCCTTGCAGCAGCTCCGGGCGCTTCTGACCGAGATGTCGATCCCGGTCGTGTCCCCGATCGAGGGTGCAGCCGATGCCCCGGCCAGCGGAGCGGACTCACAGGTTGGGCGTGACGTCGTCGCCAGCGCCGAGAGGTGGCTCGACCAGCGTCGCCGGGAGCAGATCGACATCGATCGTGACCTGGTGCAAGCGGAGCTCGACGATGCCGTACGCGAGCTCGACCGCCACGAGCGGGCACTTCGACGGATCGAGCGGGCCGAGGCGGCAGCGTGCTCGTCGGCGGCTCGACTGGGGCAACTGAAGCTGCTGCAGACGGCCCGGTCAGCGGGAGGCGAGTCGTCGGTGGAGTCCGTGCTCATGCTCGTCGGACCGGTCGCCGGCCAAGTCGAGCTGGAGGCGCAGGGATCGCTCCCGATCGTCGTCACCGGGACCTTCGACTCGTTTGACCAACGCCAAGTCTCCGCCCTGCTCGACCAGCTCCGCTCCCTGTCGGAGCGCTTGCAGATCGTCGTGCTTTCGGCGCACCCGGCGATCGTCGCCTGGGCCGAGGATGCCGGGCTCGAGCAGGCGCTCGTAACCAAGCCCAAACCGCTCCCGCACCCAGCGACCCACGTCGACTCCTGACCGCGCAATCTCGGCGGGCGGCTGGAGAGCCGCCCCTAGACTCGGCCCCGACCGCCCGACGACCAGTGCCCGGGCGGGGGAAGCAGCAGGGCCATGACACAACCGCAGCCCCTGGCCGGAACCGACCAGGCCACCACCGCACTCGCCATTGGCATCGACGTCGGTGGCACGAAGATCCTGGGGGTCGTCACCGGCGCCGACGGCGTCATCGCCAATCGGCTGATGGCGCCCACCCCCAAGGAACCGGAGCGGGTCCCCGACGGCATCGCCGCCGTCGCCGTCGAGCTGCGCAACCGGATGGTGGCCGACGGGCTGGAGCCGGCCGCGGTCGGGGTGGGCGTGCCCGGTCTGGTCGACCACGAGGGAGTGCTCCACTACGGACCGAACGTGCCCGGCGTCGTCGGGCTCGACATCGCCGGTCACCTCCGGGGCCGACTCGACTTGCCGGCGGTCGCCGACAACGACGCGTCGCTGGCCGCCGTAGCCGAGCATCGACTCGGAGCGGCGAGGGGCTACGAGCATGCCATCATCGTGACCCAGGGAACCGGGATCGGTGGCGGCCTGATCGTGAACAACGCCCTTCTGCACGGGGCCAACGGCTTCGCCGGCGAGCCCGGCCACATGCTGATCGACCGGTTCGGCCCCAGGTGCGCCTGTGGCACGCAGGGCTGCTGGGAGGCCCTGGCCTCTGGCGCCGGTCTCGCCAACCTCGCCCGGCAGGTCATCGCCGAGGGCCGGGGGGCCAGGATCCTCGAGCTGGCTGGAGGCGATCCCGGCCACGTTCGCGGCGAGCACATCGCCGAAGCGCTCGACGAGCGCGACCCGGATGCGCTCGTGGTCATCGACAAGTTCGCGTGGTGGGTGGCGCAGGGACTGGCCAGCCTGATCACCCTGCTCGACCCCGGCATCGTCGTGCTCGGCGGCGGTCTCACCGCACTGAGCGACTCGTTCATCCCCGACGTGCAGGACCGGGTGGTCGACGCGGTGTTGGGCGGCGCCTACCGCCCGGTCGTGCCGGTGGTTCCGGCCGAGTTCGGAGCGGAGGCGGGAGCGGTCGGAGGCTCGCTGCTCGCGCTCGACGTTGTCGCCGCTGGCTGAGTCGCGCCGCGTGGCGAGTGCGGCACTACTCCCCGGTCGAGGTCGGTCGGTGGCCGTTGCCGGTGACGCCGTAGAGGCACATCCGGACGGCGGCCGCGATCACGTCGTCGTCCAGCTCGGATTGGCCGTGGATGTACTGCCGGGACAGCTCGTCGGTCACGCCCCGGATGGCGGTCGCCATCATGGTGGCATCGCCGGGCGCGATCTGGCCGGTGTCGATGGCGGCGCCAACGTGACGAGCGATGTCGGAGATGGCGATCCGTCGGCCCTTCTCCATCGCCCTGGCGAAGTGTGCCTCGGTCCAGCCGAACATGGCCAAGCGGAGGATGTCGGGGTTGGCGGCCGACCACGCCAACGACGCCCGGATGCCGAGCTCGAGCCGTTCGAGGGGGTCGCTGGCGGCAGCGAGCGCGTCCTCCTGGGTTCGACGCAGGTCGTACAGCGCGTCTCGCAAGATCTCCAGCAGGAGGTCGTCCTTCGACGGGAAGTACCAATAGAAGACGCCCTTGCCGACGCCGACGCCATCGACGATGTCCGACACCGACGTGGGATGGAAGCCATTCTCGGCAAAACGCTTCGTCGCGAATTGCATCAGCTCATCGCGGCGCTCACGACCACGCGCCGTGAGGCGACGACCGGTTCCCATTGCTGCACAGGCTAGAAAACGCTTGACCAAGTGGTCAATAAAAGCAGGACCCGGCAACCGCTCGTCAAGAAGGCAGAGTCCAGCTCCGGCTCCGCTCGACCGCCTCCAGCCACCGGCGGTACCGAGCCTCGGCCACCGACCGGTCGGTCGCCGGCTCGATCCGTCGATCGACGCGCCACGCCGCCTCGACGTCGGCCGGTGAGTCCCATACCCCCTCGGCCAGGCCGGCGAGGTAGGCCGCGCCGGTGGCGGTCGTCTCATTGTTGGCCGGGCGGGTCACCGGCACGTCGAGCTGATCGGCCTGGAGTTGCAGCAGCAGGTCCATCACCGAGGCGCCGCCATCGACCCGGAGCTCGGCGGGTGGCTGGCCAGAGGCCGACGCCATCAGATCGACAACGTCGCGGGTCTGGTAGGCCATGGCCTCGACGACGGCTCGGGCCAGTTCGGCCCGCCCGGTACCTCGGGTCAGCCCGATGAGCGTCCCCCGGGCGTAGGGATCCCACCACGGGCTACCGAGGCCGGCGAAGGCGGGAACGAGGTAGACATCGCCGGTGTCGTCGACCGACGACGCCAGCGGCCCGATCTCGGCTGCGTCGTCGATGATCCCGAGGCCGTCCCGGAGCCATTGGATCGCGGCGCCGGTGACGAAGATCGCTCCTTCATAGGCGTAGGACGCCGGCCCTCCCTCCGACAGCGTCCAGGCCACCGTGGTCAGGAGGCCGTCGACCGGCTCCGGGCAGCTCGTGCCCACGTTCATCAGTACGAAGCTCCCCGTGCCGTAGGTGTTCTTCGTCATCCCCGGCCTCAGGCAGGCCTGGCCGAACAGC
>JAOTYQ010000816.1 GCA_029861725.1 Acidimicrobiia bacterium
CGGCCATCATGACCAGCGTGTTCACGGCAGTCCCGCCGCCGACGCCACGACCCTGCCGGTAGCGCACGAGCTCTGCCCTCCCGTCGGTCAGCGCCTCGATCCCGGGCCAGAACCACTCGTCCTCACCGAGGGCGGCGACGGCATCGATCGTCGAGAGCGCTGGCGGTCGGAGCGAGCCGCCAGCTTCCACGAGGAGAACCCGCTGGCCGCCGTCGACGAGGCGCCGAGCGGCGACGCATCCGGCGGCACCGGCTCCGACGACGAGGGAATCGAAGACATCCAGGCCAGCAACGTAGCGGATCTGCTCGCCGTGGCCGGTGGCGAACATCTGAGGAACTCTGGCGGACCGCCCTGGCGGTGGTGGTCAGACGCTGCGACACTCGTTCACCCGGCTCCTGCTCACGTGCGGGTGCCGCCGGTATCGACGAGCAACCGAGGCGGCGACGCCATGCGAAAAGTCCTGATTCCGCTCGTGGCCGCCGCTGGCCTGCTCACGGCGGTCGTGCTCGGCGGCATTGGCGGCGACGAGTCGACCTCGGGTGGCTTCGATGGCCCCAACCCCACGCCTGCAGTCGATCTGTCGGCTATTCCCACCGGCGAGCCACAGGACTTCGGGCCGCCGCCTGACTACCCGGACGGTCCGTGGTCGACCGACGTCGCCGAGGCCCTGGGAACGACGGTCGCTGCGCTGAGCGTCGGCGTCAACCCGGCCGGGGAGCTGGCGACCCTGGCCGCCACCGGAGACGCTCGGATCGCATGGGCGCTGGCCGATCTGCTCCGCTTCATCCAGACGGGTGAGGTCTCCGCTTCGATCCAGTCGGCGATCGTCGAGCTGACCGGCATCGAGCTCGACCCGATCCGCCCATGGGGCAACGCCGTCGAGCACCTGATGGCCTGGGACACGCCGGCCCCGCCCGAGTACTTCACCTTCAAGAGGGACTTCTACTCCCAGGTCGACCCGCGCTGGGGCGAGCTGTTCCACGAGGTGAACACGATCGACTGGCGCCTGGTCGGCTGGGGCGGGGTGGCCATCGATGACCGGCCGGCGGGGAGCACGATGCCGTGTTCCTGCATCCCCGCTCTCGACGACCCGCCCGTCACCGGAGCCGAGGAGGGCGGCTGGTATCCCGACGATCGGATCGTGTTCGGGGTCGTCGTTGGCGACGAGGCCCGGGCCTACCCGAAGAACATCATGGAAGTGCACGAGATGGTCAACGACACCGTTGGGGGCCGCCGCATCGGCATGCCGTACTGCACGCTCTGCGGGTCGGCGCAGGCCTACTACACCGACGAGCTGGGATCGGAGTACGAGCAACCGGTCTTCCGGACCTCGGGCCTGCTGATCCGGTCGAACAAGATGATGTACGACCTGACGACGAAGTCGTTCGTCGACACCTTCACCGGCCGGGCGAACGCCGGACCACTGGCCGAGGCCGGGATCACGTTCGAGCAGGTGTCGGTGGTGACGGCGACCTGGGGGGAGTGGAAGCAGGCCCACCCCGATACCACCATCGTGGCCGAGGACGGGGGGCTGGGTCGGACCTACGAGCTCGACCCGCTTGGCGGTCGTGACGACAACGGTCCGATCTTCCCGATCGGAGCCGTCGACACCCGGTTGCCGGTCCAGGAGCACGTCCTCGGGATCCGCACGCTCCAGGGCGAACCGGTCGCCGTGCACGTGGCGACCGCCAAGCGGCTCCTCGAAGGCGGCGACAGGATCGTCGTGGAGGACGTCGAGATCCTGCTCGACGGCGACGGGATCCGAGCGGTCCGAGCCGACGGGACCGATGCCGCCGGACACCAGGCGTTCTGGTTCGCCTGGAGCCAGTTCTGGCCCCGGACCCAGCTGTGGCCCCACGACTACCAGGACGAGGCGTAGGCGGCGGCGTGCTCAGCTGAGCCCGGCAGACCCGAGCAGATCACCGACCGCGTAGCGGTCGAACACCAGCCACACGAGCCCGACGGCGGCCCACATCGCTCCCCGTGGTCGGAGCACGAACCGGGCCGGCCAGCGGTAGTGATCGGGACAGCGCTCCCGGTCCTCCCGGCTGGCGCCGTGGGTGAGCAGCCAGCCAAGCAACCAGCAGGCGAGCCCGCCGGCGATGAACACGAGCGGCACCACCCCTATCATCGCTCGTGCCAGCTCGATCGAGCGGCCCTCCACCGGGAAGCTCCGGCTCGTATCGCCGACCCGATGGTAGGCCTCGATCACGTCGCCGGAGGACGGCAGGATCGACCCGAACGCCGATTTCGGGCCGACGAGCACCGAGGAGGTCGGCTGCGGGTTGGCTGCCGGCTCGAGGCTGCCACCGCACTCGATCCGGGCGCCGAGGCGGTTCGGCTCCGTCGAGCACTCCTCGACCGTGAAACCCCCGGTCGGCCCGTAGACCTCGGTCCACGTCGCGAGTGAGCTCGCAGCTCGGAGGATGAACAGCAGGACCATCGTGAGCAGGACTGCGGCGCCGATCGGCCA
>JAOTYQ010000815.1 GCA_029861725.1 Acidimicrobiia bacterium
CGAGAAGCGGGGTCGCAGCTTCGACGTCAGGGAGGTGATCCGGGTGATCGCCGACCGCGATTCCGTGCTCGAGCTGCGTCCCGACTTCGGCCGGAGCATGGTCACGGCCTTCATCAGGGTCGAGGGCCAGCCGCTGGGGCTGACCGCAAACAACAACGCCTACATCGGCGGCGCCATCGACAGCGACGGCTCCGACAAGGTGGCGCGGTTCTGGCAACTCTGCGATGCGTTCAACATTCCGATCGTGAGCCTGGTCGACACCCCCGGGATGATGGTCGGTCCCGACGTCGAGCGGACCGGGCTCATCCGGCACTGCAGCCGGCTCTTCGTCACGGGCGTCAACCTCGTCACGCCGCGATTCAGTGTGATCCTCCGAGGCGGCTATGCCCTCGGTGCACTGTCGGTGATGACGGGGAACTCACGGGCGCCGGTCTTCACCGTCGCCTGGCCCCAGAGCGAGCACGGGGGGATGAACATGGAAGCCGGGGTGCTGCTCTCGTACCGTGACGAGCTTGCCGCCATCGACGACGTCGATGAGCGTGCGGCCGAGTATCAGCGCCTCGTCGATGTGGCCTACGACAGTGTGAGCGCGCTCAGCGCGGCGTCCCGCTTTGCCTTCGATGACGTGATCGATCCGGCCGAGACTCGCCGCTGGATCGCGAACGGCCTTCTCTCCGTTCCCGACTCCGAACCTCTGCGCCGGGGCCGAGCCCAGTTCCTCGACACCTGGTAGCCGGCAGGTCGCCTCGGCGGGATCTGGGTCACCGACGCAGCGTCGCGGCCGCGAGACGTCAGTCGAACTGCGCCAGCACCTCCTCGTCGAAACGCTGGTAGTCCTCGGCTGGTTTTGCCGGGCTGCCGAACATGATCTCGTCGACCCCGGCCCCGACCAGCTCTCCGACCCGGTCGACGATGTAGCTGGCGGTGCCGGCGATAGTGGTCTCGCCCAGCCGGCTGATGAACTTGTCGACCATGGTCTTGTCGTCCGAGAGCACCGTCGGCACCAGCACTGTGTGGCGGATCTCGGAGGGGTCGCGGCCAACCTCCTCACAGTGCCGCTCCAGCACCTCGGCCTTGTGGCGGTAGAGGTCGACCGACATCCCGGCCCCGGCCCAGCCATCGACGTTCATCGCGTCGCCGTGCAGCGCGAGGGTGCGCAGCGTGCGGCGCTCGCCCGTGCCGCCGACGAGGATCGGGACGTGGGGCGTCTGCACACATCCCGGCGAGAGTGGCGCTTCCCGGAGTTGGTAGTACCTGCCGTCGAAGTCGACGGAACCACCGTCGGTCTTGAACAGGGCTCGGATCAGGGCGCAGGCCTCCTCGAAGCGGTCGGAGCGATCCCGCATCGACGGGAAGTCCCACCCATAGGCATCGTGCTCCCGCTCGAACCAACCGGCTCCGATGCCGAGCACGAACCGGCCGCCGGAGATCTGGTCGATGGTTGCCGCCATCTTGGCCACCAGGGCCGGGTTGCGGTACGTGTTGCCGAGCACGAGGTGCCCCAGCCGTAGCCGCTGCGTCATCCCGGCCGCGGCCGAGATCAGCGAGAAGGCTTCGAAGGCAGCCTGGCCGTGCTGCTGGGCCGGGCCGGGGGCCAGGAAGTGGTCGGCAAACCACAAGCTGTGCCAGCGGCCGGCCTCCATGACCTCGATCACGGAGCTGATCTCGCTCCAACTCGTGCGATAGGCGTTGACCTGGGCTCCGAAGTCCATGGGCCCGAGCCTAACTCTGTCTCCCGGTCGCCGGTCCGGCGACAGATACACTCAGCGTCCGTAGCGCTGGGAGGACGGCGACGATCCATGCCATTGTGGCGTGGGTGGGTGAACTGGAGGACTCTTCCCTGGCGTACGTCGCTGTTCCAGTCGGCGGTCCTGGAAGGCCGGTGCTGATTGTCCACTCGTGGTGGGGTCTCACTACCTCGTTCACGGATATCGCTGATGAACTGGCCGATCGCGGGTTCCTTGCCGGCTGTGCCGACCTCTACAAGGGAGCCATTGCGACCACCGAGGCTGATGCTCGCCAACTGCGCCAACAGAAGCGGAGCGTACCCACGTACAAGGTGCTGCAGCACTGCGTTCACCTGCTCGCATCCGACATACGCAGCACGACCCAGAAGCCGGCTGTGGTCGGGTTCTCGATGGGAGCGCATTGGGCGGTGTGGCTTGCACAGCATCCGGACCCGCCGGTCGGCGCGTCCGTCCTTTTCTATGGCGCTCGTGGGGGTGACTTCTCCAAGGCGACAGCTCCCGTGCTTGCGCACTTCGCCGGTGCCGATGAGTTCGTGTCTGCGTCGGCCCGGCGCAATATGGAACAGGCGATCGCCAGGCGCAGGTTGCGATACACCGCCTTCGACTATCCGGGTACGGGGCACTGGTTTGCGGAGTCGGCGCATCCCTCGTTCGATCAGGATGCTGCCGAGCTGGCTATCGACCGGACGGCCGACTTCCTCGTCGACCAAAATCGCCGCTGACGA
>JAOTYQ010000818.1 GCA_029861725.1 Acidimicrobiia bacterium
CACGACCGAAGGCCACCAACGCAAGCACTGCTTCACCGAGCGACGCGTCGGACCAGTGCCGGCTCTCGACCGCAATCCGAACTCCCGACTCGGCCAGCCCCGCCGCCAGGTCGGTCTCGCCCCGGAGGTAGTGGACCCACCCCAGCCGAGTCAGGCACTCGCTGTACACCCACTCCAGGCCGGGTTCGTTCCGCAACGAGGCACTTCTCGCGAACGAGTCTGCGGCGGTTGGGAGATCGAGCCCGAAGAGCCCGGCGAAGCCTTGGGCGAACAGTGCTGCTGACAGCGCCGGGCGGTCGTCGACCCGCTCGGCGCTGCTCACCGCCTCGCCGGCCAACGTCGCCGCTTCGTCGACGTGGCCCGCGGTGGTCTCAAGATTGGCCCACGTCGTCAGGATCCGGCCTCGAAGATCCTCCCTATCGGGCACGTGCTCCAGGAAGTCGATCAACGGGGCAGGAGCCAGCTGGCCGGAGAGGGCGCCTACCTGGAACGCGGTCGACAGGCGCATGACGCCGTCGACTCCCGCGGCCCAGGCCTCGATGGCTCCCAGCTCCTTGCCTGCCGCCGAAAGCTCACGATACAACGACAGCGCCGCCTCGATATCCATGTCACGCTCATAAGCCCGAGCTGCTTTCAGCCGAAGCTCGTTGGCGTCCTCCGGGTCGATAGTGAGCCGGAGCCCGGCGTCGAGCGCCATGGCATAGTTCTCAGCTGCCTCCGACCAGGCCGTGGCGGCATAGGCCAGATCGCCGGCCCGAATCCCGAAGGTCATCGCCGAACGGTGGTCTCTTCGTCCACCTCGGCGGAGATGGTGACCTACCTCCATTACCCAGGCCGTTCCGGCCCGCTCGGATGCGATCCGGGTCGCCGCAATCCGATCGTGCACGAGCTCCCGGTCGCCCGCCGACAGTCGATGGTAGAAGTGGTCCTGCCAGAGGTCGTGATCGAACTCGTAGTCCCCTCCCCCGGCCCTGACCACCCCAGCCGCCGCCGCCTCGCTGAGTGCCCGGCGAACCGCTTGCTCGTCGCGCTGTGCCACGTCAGCCAGCTCGGAGGTGGAGAAGTGCCCCCCGAGCGCGGCCGCCTCGGACAGCAGCCTCTGGACTTCTGACGAGAGGGCGTCGGCTCTCGTCACCACGAGCGTGTCCAGCCCTGCGAGATCGAAGGCAGACCCCCCGTAGTCTCGACCGGCGCTGGAACGGTACTGCGCAACCGCCTCGGCGATATACAGCGGACTCCCATTCGATCGCCGAACCACATCCCGCAGGACGTCGCTCGGAGGGTTCGCCAGACCGAGAGCGAGGACGAGCTGGACTCGGTCAGACTCGCTGAGGGGACCGAGATCGATCCGCTCGAAGTCGGTTCTCGACCGCAGACCGCGAGGGTTCCACGCTGTGCTGCCGAGTCCGGTGGTCCTGGTCGTCACGAGAAAAAGAAGTCCCGCGTTGGATCGGACGTCGAGAAGGTCGTTCGCTATGAACTCGAAGAGCGCGTCGCTGGCTGGATCGATCCACTGCGCATCGTCGATGAGCACGACGGTGGGTACTGGTGCGAGCACGTTCTCGAGTTGCTCGACGAACATCGTGAAGAGCCGGGTGCGCGAGCTGTCGGCGTCGTGCATCGGATCGCTCCTCAGCTCCACGTGCCCGCTGAGGATTGCGATGGCCTCGTCGAGGCCGCCGCGCTTGTGACCATCGTCGGCCACCGTCCTTCTGAGCTGGCGGCACAGCGAGATGAACGGCGTGTACGGCGGCGGGTTGAGTTGCTGACACTTGATGCGAGCAATCCTGACCGCCTTCGGGCACTCGTCGAGGGCCCGCTCCACCAAAGTCGTCTTGCCGATCCCTGCGGGACCCTGAACGACAACGATTGCCTTGGAACCGGTGCTCACACGCCGCAGCAGCGATCGGAGATGATCGAGCTCGTCCGCCCGACCGATGAACGTCCTGGCCGAAGGATCGGCGTCCGCCATCTTCCGAGTCTGCCATGACCCGTGCGACCACGAGCCACTCGAGCTCACCGCCGGGGCGCGATCAGGGTCGCTCGTAGGCGCTGGTGACGAGCACGACCTTTCCCGTGTGGTCCTTGCCTTCGAGCAGTTCGTGGGCCCGGGCTGCCTCAGCCAGCGGGATGCGGTCCGCCACGACGGGCTCGAGCTTGCCGGCCGCGAGGAGGTCGAGGAGCTCGGTCAACGTGTTACGAAACCAGTCGGGGTGGGCGTCAGCAAACGTCCCAATGGTCGGACACGCCGGCACCTGCTTGCCGTCGGGAATCAGTCTGAGCAGCGCCACCGTGAGCATGCTGAGCCGACCGACCCGCAGGCCTTGCCGGTCGATCGCGGCGGAGCCCAACCACACCAGCCGCCCACCCTTGCGGAGCGTGCGGTAGCACCGCCACAGATGTTGCGCGCCGCCGACGGGATCGACCACGACGTCCACCCCATCGCCCGTCAGGCTGCGGATGCGCTCGACA
>JAOTYQ010000817.1 GCA_029861725.1 Acidimicrobiia bacterium
TCTGCGAGCATTCACGAGCGACGCGATGCTCCACCACTTGCACAACGTTGCGACCAAACGCCATTACCGGACCCACGAGTTCGGAGACTCGGTGCTCATTGAGCGCCGCAATCGCCGGCTGGAGCCGTTGTCCTCCTTGAACATCACATCGGGCCCCTAGCCAGGTGGTCGGTTGTGGCCGTGGCCACTGGTGGCCGATCGACGCATCCGCCGGCTTTGCTGGTCCGCCATCGCCAAGGGCGTTACCTCTCCCCGCGGCTGCCCTTTCGGGTTGGCCCACCATCAACTTGTCCGACCGGTGCCGGGCCTCCGCTGGCAGCGCGGCGACCGGCCCGATTGACCGAGTCAGCGTCGGCTTGGTCGCCACGTCTGAGATCCGGGTGCGGTGCGATCCCTTGCTCATCGATCGACGACGCATTGACAACGGGTTTCAACGTAGGAGCAACCCGGCCAATCACCTTGTCCCGGACCTCCTGTTGGTCGTCAAGCTCTGTGATCGAGGGCCCGAACCGCAGCACATCAACGATCTTAAGCCTGCCGTCGGTCTCAACCAGTGCCGTCGGGCCATCACTGCCGTGCTGGTCCAAGAGCCAGAATCTGCTCATAGCCGAACTCCTCGTGTTGTCGGTAGGCCTGATCGCAGTCTAGACCGCCCTACCAAGGTCTTCGAGAGCAAACGCTGGGCCTAGACATCCCACGGTTTGAAGTGTCAAGCGGCGAGGTCGTGGCGGTGTGCCCAGGCGGTGTGTTCGTCGTAGGGAGTGTGGTGGCGGAGGCACCCGTGGAGGATGCCGACGAGCCGGTTGCCGAGAGCCCGGAGGGCCCGATTGTGGGTGTCGCCTCGTTCCCGCCGGTTGTCGTAGAACGCTCGAGCTCCGGGGCTGACGGTGATCGAGGCGAAGGCCCATAGGTAGCAGGCGTCGGCCAGGTGTTTGTTGCGGGCGTAGCGGGCTAACACGACCCGGTGTTTGCCCGAAGCACGGGTGATGGGTGACGTTCCGGCATAGTTTTTGCGAGACTTGGCATCTGCGTAGCGGTTCGGGTCGTCCCCGAACTCTGCGAGCACCCGGGCACCGAGGGTCATCCCTAGTCCTGGCAGGGAACGGATGATCTTGGTGTCCGGGTGCTGGTCAAAACGGTCGGCCAGGTCAGCCTCGAGGCCGGTGATCTGGGTATTCAACTCGCTGATCACCCCGACCAATGCAGTCACAACTGAGCCCATCGACTCGGTGATCAGATCGGGGGCGGCCAGTTGATCTGCTCGAAGTGCTTGTTGGATCTCGGCGGCTCGATCATCGAGCCGGCGTTGCCGGCCGCCCCGTCTGAGAGCGCTACCGATCTTCGAGATCGATAGTCGTCGACCCAACTCAGGTGTCGGGGCGACCCTAAGAACCTCAAGGGCATCACCGTGTGTAAGGTCGCTGAAGGCGTTGAGAGCACCGGGGTAGAACTCCCGGAGCGTGGACCGCAGCTGGTTGGTCTGTCGTTGACGGGTCCAGATCAAGCTCTGGTGGGCACGGGTGAGAACCTTGATCGAGTTGACCAGGTCGGTGTCACCGGCGACAGGCCGATGGTTGTGGTAGTCGGTGCGGGCCAGGTCGGCCAGTACCTTGGCATCACCGGGATCGGATTTGGCGCCAGAGGTCGAGTGCCGTTCCCGATAACGAGACGTCGACATCGGGTTGACTGCCATCACCGTGTACCCGGCGGCGATCAACGATCCGACGAACAAACCGCGATCGGTTTCAGTGGCTACGATCACCTGGGCCGGGTTATCGACCCGGTCAGCAACCATGGCATGGAATCGGGCCACACCCTCGACCCCTTCGGGCACTCGACCGCTATCGACACGACGGCCGTCGTCGTCTTCGATGAACACGTCATGATGGGTCTCAGACCAATCAAGACCCACGAACAGTTTCGCCATCGGCATACCTCCTGGTCGGAACGGATTCAGAGCCCGAAGAAACCAGCAGCTCGCTAATGGTTCAGTGCTCCAGGCACGTCATCCCACCAGCCATCAAGGCCTCTTCACCAACCGGTCGGCGCACAATCTAGGCCTAGAGTTCAACACCCAGCACAGGCAAGTGCTGACCGACCAGCGGCTCACAACCAGCCTTCCACGAAGACCGGTACGATCCCATTAGCTCCGGCCGCGGGAATCAGCTCTATCCTGAAACCGTGACCTTTCCCCAGCGGCGGATGCGCCGCCTACGCCAAACGCCGGCCCTCAGAAACCTCGTGGCCGAAGTCGAGCTGTCGGTCAACGACCTTGTTGCCCCACTGTTTGTTCGGGAGGACATCGACGCTCCGGCCGCCATCGACTCACTGCCCGGCGTGGTTCAGCACACCCAGGATTCGCTGCGTAAAGAGGTCGAGCGCCTGGCCGGCCTCGACATCCCCGCCGTCATCCTGTTTGGCATCCCGAGCCACAAAGATCCCGAGGGTTCACAAGCCTGGAACCCCGACGGT
>JAOTYQ010000819.1 GCA_029861725.1 Acidimicrobiia bacterium
GGATGAAGTCGTCTGCGCTGTAGCGGCCAGCTCCTGTGAAGAAGCTCGATGGTCTCTGGGGTCACCAGTTCGGGGCCTTCATCACCGTGCGCGTTCATGTCGAGCTCCGCGTGCTTGGGGCGGCACTGGGCGACGCCCACCCCACACGGATCTGCACTATTGCCCATCACGCCTCTGCCTCGATCGGACGAACCGGAGTGTGACGGCCAGGCCGGCGTGATCCGATGGCCAGAGCCCGGACGGGGTTCGGTCGTCGAGTTCTTCGCCCAGTATCTCGCCTGAGCCGGGAACGGCCCGCAGCCGATCGGGTCGGTTGAACAGGACGTAGTCGATCTGGTGGTCGAGTGTCGACGGCACGTTGTCCAGGTCGTCGGTCTGGCCCGCAGTGGGAGCCGGGATCCCCGGCATTGCCTCCGCCCACCCATCGACGAATCCAGCATCTCGGAAGATCTGGAACGCATCGCACGGGTCGTCGGGAGCGGCGTTGAGATCGCCGCTGAGCACGACGGGCTGCGGCGACCCGGCGAGCAGCTCCACCAGTTCGGCCGCTTGCCGGTTCCTGACGAAGGGCTCGGCTAGCGACGGTCGACCCACGGCGTCGCAGTCGGCCTCCGACCAGGCCTCGAGGTGGGTGTTGACGAATCGATACCGCTTGCCTCCTCGCTGTCTTACGTCGATGTAGGACCAGCCTCGTATCACCGGGAGCGGCTGAGAGGGGTCACCCGGTGACGGCACGAGCGTTGTGGCCTCGTAGTTGCCCGATGCCGAGCCGATGACGCGCAGCTCGGGTCGATGTCGCCGCTCTCGAACCAGGATGGCGTCTCGCATCGTGAGGGTCGCCGTGGTGCTGAGATCGAACGTGATCGGCAGCGGGAAGGTCTCGTTGGTGAAGTTCACGTTTACGGCCTCGGCCCGGTACGACAGCCCCCGGTCGGCGAGAGCGTCGAGCAGGATGGTGAGGTAGTCGATCGTCTCGACCGGTACCCAAGTCCCGTCCTCGTTGCGTTGCAGCTTCTGCCACAACGCCACCTCCTGCAGACCGATGAGGTCGGGCCGTTCTTCGGCGACGAGTGCGGCGATGGCATCGGCCCGGGCCGGGAAGTCGACCTGGAGCACGTGATCGTAGACTGCGGCCGATTCGAGAATCAGTTCAGGGCCGGTCGCTCCGAAGAGTGGCTGTAGGTTGGCGCCGAGGTACAGGTTCTGAGTCATGGCCGTGACCTCGGTCGGTCTCGGCCCTCGCTTCGTGCTTCCGGCGCTGGCCGGGGTGGCGCCAAGCAGGAGCCCGAGCACGGCGATGATCGCCACCCAGGCCAACGACGCGCGCTTCCAGTCTCGCATTCCTCGATCGTCCCCCACGCGTCGACCTAAGCACGCGTGCCCGTGGCCGGGAAGGGAAGAAGGTCCCGTCGGTGGGCGCCGGGATCTCGCTAGCGCCGCCGCTCGGTCGACGACGCCGCACAGCCAGCCTTGCTTCTCTCGACCCCTCTCGGGCAGCGAGGTTCGTCGGCCGGCCTGCAGCGACCTTGTGTCAGGTGTTGACTTGGCGCAACTGACCGATCAAGTAGTGGACGTGATCGAAGCCGACGTGTGACCAGAGCCTGTACATGCAGTCGGCACCGGCGGGCTGGATTCGCGCCTCGATTCCATAGAACCCTGGCGCCACATTGGCGAAGCTCCCATCGTCCCAAGCGATCGTGGCAGGACCCACCACGTAGCCGCTGTGCTGGAAGGTCCCAAGTCCAACCACGCCGCGTCCACAGTCACTGCACGGTTCGCCCCTCCCGTCGTGGCCGGGGCCGTCCGGGTTGTCCCAGGCGACGAGCATCTCGCCCCCGCTCTCGGCCCGACGGATCTCGGCCTCGTGGGCCTCAGGTCCGAGGTCGGCAAACGCCAGGGACGGGCACGTATTCGGTTCGCCCGCTTCGGCCCACTCCAATCGGTAGACCTCGGGCAGTGAGGCCAGGTCGATCGTGCCGGACGTCCACGGCGCCGGTCCCGACGAACCGATCTGCGGCCCGGTGGTCGTCGTCTCGATTGTCGTGATGGTGCCCGACCCCCTGCCCGTGATCGGTGGCACCGTGGGCGTTGTTGCTGAACGGCCAGCCTCGGTGCCGGTGGGCTCAGCCTCGGTGGTCTCTGTCGATGTGGATCGCCAGAGGCTGGCGCCGAGACATCAGCCCCGACGCTCACCGCTGTGGTGGCGAAACGCGCCAGGCCAGCGAGGGGGAGCTTCCGAACACGTGCGCCGGGCGCATCCAGATCGAACACCAGCGCCGGCTGCGGTCCGTCCCGTTCCACGTTGACGATGAGCCACCGCCCCGAGAGATCGATCATGCCCACCCGTCCCGCATCCGACGGAATGACGAACTGGCCCTCCTCGCCTCCGCCGAGCCGCCACAAGTGGACGGTGGTCCCCGCGGGGTCCTCGGTCACGAACGCCAGGCGGGCTCCGTCTCGGGACAGCCGGC
>JAOTYQ010000820.1 GCA_029861725.1 Acidimicrobiia bacterium
TGTCGGCGCGTTGATCGCGCCCTTGGGAGCCGCCGCCCTGACCGCCATCGCAAGCGTGGTGGCCGGATTGTTCAGCCAGAGGCCGCAACCCCTGTAGGCGGGATTGCGGCCTCTGGCTCCGACGGGTGGCTCGCACCGGCTGGGCCCGGCCACTCCTACTGGCTGCCAGGACCACTGCAACCGCTGGATCACATCCGCAGATGCGACTCATGGGCCGAAGGTCGCAGGTGCGAATCCCGGCCCCGCCCTCCACCTGACGCGAGCAGCCGGAGGGATTCAGTTCTGTGACCCCAGCGGCACGATCTCAAAGCACATCCAGCGGTCTCAAACCACAGTTCGTCTGGCCGTTTGCCACGCTCTTCACGATCTTCTACCTGGCACCGCTGGTCTTCCGCCGTCTCGGACTCTCAGAGTCCCACCGATCGCATCTTCCGCGTTCCGCCGTGGCCGCCGACCAATGAGCTACCGCGTCGGATCGCATGCTTATCCCTACTCCAGCGTCAGCCTCAGTCCGCTCTCGTAGGCGGTGGTGGACGCGAGGCGGATCGGTGCGCCCGAGCTGAGTATCCGAAGCCGGACCTCCCGGCCAACAGGAATCGTTCGGTTCGCCCAGCCGACGCTCTCGTGGTAGTACCAATTCGGCGTGTCGCTCCACGGAACCAACGGCGCGACCAGCTGCTCGAAGCGGGTGCAGTTGGAGCCACCGGGGTCGCATTCGTAGAGATAGGCCCACACCGTTGCGCCCACTCCCGTGGGCACGCCGGTCGATGAGAGCCAAAGCGAGAGTGTGACAGGACCACGGAGATCAAGATTGGTCGTCGTCGGCGTGTAGACCCAGTCCTGGTAGACGCTGCCGTCGGTCTCGGTATCGGAGCCACTGCTACGGGCGATCGTCAGGCCCGGTTGACCGTCGGAGTCGGTGTCCGGAACGGGATCGGCCGGCCCGGGTGTGGCCGTCCACAGGTACCACTCGTCGGCGCTCGGGCCGCTGGAGCCAACGTAGAGCTGACTCTGGTTGGCGGGGGGATCGATGGTGATCGTCGTCGCCTGCGCGATGCCGGTGTCGATGCCGCCGTTGGCGGTGCCGCCGTCGTCCACCGGCTGCGCGGTGATGGTCGCGACGCCGTCGCGAGCGGGATCGGGACTGAACGTCAGCGTGCCGTCGGTCGCCACCGTCGGCGGGACGACGAACAAGGACGGGTCGTCTACCGAGACGATGAAGCTCACGCTCTGGCCTGCTTCGTCGGCGGGGCCGGCGCTGATCCGGCTCGCCCAGCCGCCGATGCTCTGGGCACCCGCGTCGGCGGCCACGGTCACGTCTGCTCCCGGAGTGAAGTCAGGCGCGTCGTTGACCCCGGTAACGGTGATATCGACGACCGCGCCGTCGCTGCCGCCGCGGTCGTCCACGACCTTGTAGGCGAAGCTCTCTGTGCCCACGAAATCGGCCTCCGGCGCATAGGTGAAGCTGCCGTTGCCGTTGTCCTGCAGGGTGCCGTTCACGATCCCCGAGTCGTCATAGCCGGCGAGCGTCACTTCGGAGCCGTCCGGGTCCGAGTCGTTGGCGAGCACGTCGAACGTCGCGACCGAGCCCTCGGTGAGTGTGACCGTGTCGTCGCCCGCCAATGGTGGCGTGTTGCCGGGGTCGACGGTCAGCCGCACCGTCGCCGTGTCCGTTCCTCCGTGGCCGTCGTCGACGCGGTAGCCGAAGGTGTCCAAACCGGCAAAGCCGGGCAGCGGTGTGTAGCTGACTCCGCCGTCGACCAGCGCGACCGATCCACGGGGGAGCTCGCCCTCCAGCGTGATGCTCAGATCGTCGCCGTCCACATCGCGGTCGTTTTCGACGACCTCGATCACGCGAGCTGCCGGCCCGGTTCCCACCTCGTCGTCCGTGGCGATCGGCTCGTCGTTGACGCCCGCCACGCTCAGCGTGACCTCGCCGCTGTCGCACTGGCTCGCGCTCCAGCAGGCCTCGTAGGTGCTGGTGAGCCGGCCGTTGAAGTCCCGCTCGGGTACGTATCGAAGGGTGTCGTCCGCCGGCACAGAGATCTGGCCGAAGTCCGGCTGCCGAGTGATTCGAAGGCTCGTCACCTTCTCCAGGTTGGGCAGGCCGACGCCGATATCCGCCGGAGTGTCCTCCGTCAGGGAGGGGCTGAGGTCGGGAGCCTCCAGGGTCGCGGGCTCCTGCGAGCTCGGCTCGGATGGACTCTCGGCCACGCCGGGCACGTCGTTTGTGCCTTGCGGCGTCGAGGTCTCGAGGTCGATCAGGCGATCAACCGGCCGCCTCAGATCGTTGGTCCATGGGCTCGTGGGGCGATTGGCCGTAATCGTGCGCTCGGCGGTCTCGGGGCCTGGCTGCCGCTGCTCTTGGGCCAGGGCCCCGCCGGCCAAGATCCCGAGGAAGGCCGTCGAGCCGATCGCTATCGACCCCAGCGCGCCGCCAAGTGCGGTACTCAG
>JAOTYQ010000197.1 GCA_029861725.1 Acidimicrobiia bacterium
ATGCGCTGGCCGAATATGCCCGGGTCCTGCCGCCGGCGCGACGGCAGGCATTCCTCGATGTGTTCTCGGCTGCGCCGTGCCGGCGCGACCCACCAGACGGGCAGCAGGTGGTGGACGGCGGCAGCGACGAGACGTTGCAGATCGAGGTCGACGCGTTCGTTGCCCGGGTCGGGGAGGGCGCGTTGTTCGAGGGTTGGGACTATGACTCGCGCACGTGGACCAATGACCTGGTCGGTGACGACTCGTGGGTCGACGAGCTCGGAGACCTCGTGTCCCGGGCCGACGCCCGTTTCCTCACCGGAGACCTTGCAAGGGCCAGGGCGGCGTATGGCCCGTTGCTCCGCACGTTCACCCTCGACGAGGTCTACAGCGCGTACGAGGACGACTCCCCTGAATCGATGATCGACTCGGTTGATCTGACCGAGACCAAGGCCAGGTACCTGCGCTCCCTTTACGAGACGGTCCCGATCCAGGACCGGGCCGAGACCCTGCTGGCCGCCATGGATGAGCTCTGCTACGTCGGCAATCACGTTGGGTTGGTACACATCGCTTCCGCTCGACCCGAACCACTGGACGACATCGCAGCGCACCTTCCCCGTTGGGTGGCCACCCTGGAGGCGACGCTCTCGTCCTCACCGGGCGTCGGCGACAGCCACGAGGAGCTGGCGGCCGAGGCAGTCGAGCTGCTCGACGGCCCATCCGGCCTCGTCGATCTGGCCCGCCGGCGAGGCAGCGCCTCGCCGAACCTGTGGTTACGGGCGGCCAGGCGGGTCCGCCGGTCACCGT
This sequence comes from Acidimicrobiia bacterium, assembly GCA_029861725.1. Taxonomy (GTDB): domain Bacteria; phylum Actinomycetota; class Acidimicrobiia; order Acidimicrobiales; family SZUA-35; genus CADEDH01. Next base: position 787 of record JAOTYQ010000197.1, read on the forward strand.
CGACCGACGCGCGATCCGTGTGCGCTGAGGGCCTCGACGCTCTGGTTGCCACCAGCGACGATGCGGCAGCGGACGGCCGGGTAGCTGCGGTTCTTGCTGATCTGCTCGCCGAGCTGGCAGCCGACGACACTGATGCCGACGCGGTGCTCGATGCCCGCCACCGGGCGTGGACTCTCCGACCCACACAGGTCCGGCTCCTGCACCTGGTCGATGCTGCCGACACGCTCGACCGTCGGGCGGAGATCATCGCGACCGAAGCCAAACGACTGAGCAACCGGCCACGCCCACGCCAGTCGGTCACTCCCGCGAGCGCGTGGAACGGCACCGACCGGCTCGCCGCAGTGCTGCTTGTGCTCAACGAGGACATCGACGCCGCGATCACTCTGGCCCACTCACAGAACGCGCTCGGTTGGAGCAGAGACACCAACGCCGCTGCCTTCGTCGTACCGGCCGTGCTGGCTATCACCAGCGCCACCCGGGCTGCGCAACCACCGGACGACCCCACGCTCGCCGAGACGCTCGCCCGCGTCGCGTGCGAACCACCGTTGCAGGACTATCGATCGCTGCGCTTGCGTGCAGATCCGCCCGCCCCTGAGCCTCGAACCGACCTGTACACGCTGCTGACCGGCGTCGCCGAGAAGCTCGAGCAGCATGAAACCAGCACCCTCGACCGCTGGCTGGCGGCGGCGACCGAGCTCGTCGATCGCCGTGTCGATGCCATCGTCACTGGCCAGCACCGAGGCGCCTATGAACGCGCCGCGACGCTCGTGGTCGCCACTGCCGAAGTCACCGCCATCCGCACATCAACGGCTCAAGCCACGACGCTCGTCACCAACGCGGCGCACCGGTACCCGCGCCACAGCGCGTTCCAACGGGAACTGCGAGCCGCGATCTCGGCGTCATCGACCCTGGCCCACACATCGACCAACACCATGCCCCGCCAGTCCTGAACGCGACCGGCCATCCGACCGGGGCGCCGGGGCGGGCTCGAGCGCTCGCCGGCGACAGCAGCGACCAGGCGACCGAATCAGGCCGACAAGTGTGTTCAGTCTCGAAGCGTTTTGTGGATTGGTGATATCGGGCGGACGGACGGCTCCGGGACCATCTCCTCTGTGGGGCTCCGACAGAGTTCGCCATGATCGTCCCATGCCCGGTGACACCAAGCTGCTGTGGAGGCCCTCGTGTCGAAGGGCTTGAAATTGATCCGCGAGAACCGGGGTGTGATCGTGCTGCCCCACCGGGTCGACGTCTTCCTTCGGATTGCCTCGCGCGCCTGGCTGCTGGTGGCTGTGGCGGTGTTCGCCTACGAGGCGCTCCAGGGCAACATCCCCCGCGATCCCGAGGGCGGGCCCCTCACCGAGGACTTCCTGGTGCCCTTGCAGCTGGGCCTGCTGGCCCTCACCGGGATCGGGCTGCTGCTCAGCTTCCGATGGATCGCCGTGGCCGCCGCCGTGGTGGCCCTCGGCGGGAGTGGGCTGGGTGTACTGGCCACCCTCCAATACGAACCGCCGTTCGGGTTCTTCGTGGTGCTCGTCTTCCTGGTGCCGGCGGTGATGATGTGGCTCGACTGGCAGCACCAAGAGACGCTGGGGAAGATCCTCGTCTTGGCCCTCACCACCGCGGCGCTCCTGGTGAGCTCGTGGCTCGGGGCCACCGAGGTCTACGCGACCTATCTGGGGCCCGCTCACCCTCAGTCGGCCACGGCGAAGTTGCCGGCTTCACCGGTTCGCTGGTTGTGGTCGGGTGCCGTCGACACCGATGGCTTCGCCGTCACAGCTCGGGTTCGCGACGAGGCCGACGCAGTGCGACTCGTCGTGCGCGACAGCGAGGGTGTCGAGGTGGCTCGATCGGCCGCCGCGGCAGTACCAGATGCAGACGAACCGGTCACCTTGGCAGTCGATGGGCTCGAACCGATCACCCAGTACCAGTACGCCATCGAGATCGACGGCGTCGTCGACGAGGTTCGTACCGGCCAGGTCCGAACGTTCCCGGTCGGTGCGTCGTCATTCACGGTGGCCGTCTCCGCCGGTGCCCGCACCAACTCCAACGGATCAGTATTCGACACCATCCGCAACCTCGACCCCGACCTGTACATCAACACTGGGGACCTGCACTACCGCAACATCGCGGACAACAGCATCTCCCAGTTCCGCTCGGCGTTCGCTCAGGTGCATGGTTCGCCGGCCCAATCCGCGCTCTATCGATCGGTACCGATCGCCTATGTCTGGGATGATCACGACTACGGACCGAACGACGCCGATGCCAGCTCTTCCAGCCGACCCGCAGCGTGGGCCGCCTATCGGTCCCACGTCCCTCACTACGAGCTCCCCTCGGGGGACGAGGGCCCGATCAATCAGGCCTTCACCATGGGCCGGGTCCGATTCATCCTCACCGACACCCGGTCACAACGACAGCCGGCCGAAGACACCATGCTCGGCCAATCCCAGCTCCAGTGGTTCCTCGACGAGATCCTTGCCGCCCGGGACACCCATGGCCTCACCGTATGGGTCAACCCGGACCCATGGATCGCGGCCGCCGACCCCGCCTCGGATAGCTGGGGCGGGTTCGCCGCAGAACGGGACCTGATCGGCGAGTTCCTTGACCACCACGACATCAACAACCTCGTCATGGTCGCCGGTGACGCCCACATGGTCGCCATCGACGACGGTTCCAACAGTGGCTACGGCGGCCACGACGGGTTCCCCGTCCTCCAGGCGGCGGCCCTGGATCGACCTGGGAGCATCAAAGGCGGACCCTACAGCCACGGCACCTTCCCGGGCCCCGGACAGTTCGGGTTGGTCGAGGTGACCGACGACGGTGACTACATCGAGGTCACGCTCATCGGTCTCGACTACACCGGTGCCGAACTCGTCCGGCTCGCGATCCGCTACGACGCTCCGCTCCACCCATAGCCACAGCCACCAACCACCGTCGACGCAACCACGGCCGACCACGAGGGGCAACTAACTAACCACACGAGCCCACCAGGGGCCATTGACGAGGCGTGGGGTGACCGGGCGTCAGCTCAGCTCAACCGGGTAGCGTCCAAGAAGGAGCAGACCGAGGAGCAGACGATCAGGTCGTTGCCCGGCCCGACGACGGTTCGCTGGTACCACACCGTTCATTGGCTCGACGGCGCTGGCGTCGGTGATCTCCCACGGTCGTCGTCGCCCTACCGGAGGCTCGACGAACACGTCCGAGAGCCGCTGCTCGATGCGATCGCCGAGCGCGTCCGAACCCGGATGGGAGAGCGGATCGGCCGCCACTACCTCAGCGTCCTAGCGGGCAGGACGGCGCAACGATGCGCTGCTCGGCCTCACTCGTACGCTCGTTCGAGTCGGCCACGGCTGCTCACTCTCCTGCGGCCTGTGATGGCGGCGAGCGTTTCCGCTCACCCCGGCCACATCGATGCCGGTACTGGCGCGTGGCCGGCCTGCGTTTGGTGTCGGTGTTACCGAGCCTGCTGTAGTGAGCTTGATCGGGTCTTGACCCTGACGATGCGGGGCGGTGATCCGGGCGGAGACCAGCCTTGGAGGCCGGTTGCTGAATCGGATCTGACGTTCGTCCCCCGAGCGCGGACGCGGCGTCAACTCAGCCGTCGTCAGCCATGATCATCGTCGCGGCAGGATTCACGATCTCGGCCATGACTGCTTGGCGCATGTCCGACAGTGCCTCGTCGCGGGGCACGGCAAAGGCATCGAACGGGTTGAACTCGGCGGGGCACAACTCGCCATCGGCCAAGTTGGCGACCTCCGGGTCGAGGAAGTACTGGCCCACGATGAAGATCGAGCAGGCGCTCCCGGCGAGGAAGGCGGTGTGTCCGGGTGCGTCGACCGACAGGAGTCCCGAATTCGGCAGGATCGAGCGGAGTGTCTGCGCACCCTCATAGCGAGTCGCCGGGTCATACAGGGTGGCGACGATCAGAACCGGATTAGCGGTGTTGGCGTCGAACGGGCCGACGTAGCGATCCCGGTCGGCGAAGGGCCACCGAGCGCACTCGCTTGACACCCACGTCCAGAGCCGGCCGAAGTAACCGTAGGTCTCGTCGGCCGCTGCCCCGGCCTCGGAAATGGCCGAGTAGTCGGTCGGGTGGTTGGAGTCGACGCACAGAACCCCGGGTTGCCCCTCGACGATGTTGTCGTAAGGCTCTCTCGCCACACTCGTCTTGGCAGCGCCGAAGCCCGCTTTCAGCCGATCGACTGCGGCCCCGACCGAGATCGGGTTCGCGGCCAGGGCCTCGAACTCGGCAATCGAAGCGGCCAGCGCGGCATACATATCCGGGAAGTAAAGGGAGGCCCATGTGCCGGCGATGAGATCTTGGTACGTGACCACGAGAACCACCTCACCAGTGTCGGGATCGACGATCTCGAGCGGTGATTGGAGTAGCGCATCGGCGGCGGCCACGTAGCGGGCTCGGGAGTTCGGTGCGAGCGCGCAGTTCCCGGGAGCGGCCGCGTCGCAGAGTTCGAAGAACTTCTCGAGTGTCTCTTGAGCGCCCTCGTCGGATCGGAGCCGGTTGAAGGTCGGCACCGCGCCCTCGACGTTCACATAGGCGTCGGGATCGACGATGCCGTCGAGGACGAATGACCGAACTTGGTCGGGGAAGAGGTTGGCGTAGGTCGTTCCCAAGAACGATCCATACGACAAGCCAAAGAAGTTGAGCTGCTCGTCACCCATCCGTTCACGAATCACGTCCATGTCGCGGGCGACGTTGGCCGTCGACATGTGGCTGCCGATGAGTTCGTTCCGGAACCGGGATGCGCAGTTGCGGGCCAGTAGGGCATCGGCTTGCTCGAACAGTGCCTCTTCGTCTCCGGTCAGGGGGAAGGCGATGGGTGGTCGAGAGGCGACAGCCTCGTCGATGGTTCTGAAGCACCGGATCGGTGTGCTGTCTGCAACTCCCCTCGGATCGAACCCGACGAAGTCGAATCGCTCAGCGACCTCCTGGCCCAGGGCCGGGCCGACGAAGGGCCCGAAGGTCAGCACGAAGTCGACACCGGAGCCGCCCGGTCCGCCAGGATTGGCGAGGATCGCTCCCACCCGGTTCTCCGGATCGGTGGCCGGGATGCGTATCAGGTTCAACGAGATCGTTCGACCTCGTGGGTGGTCGTAGTCGAGCGGCACCCTCGTCCGGGCACACTCGAAGATCACACCCGTCTCGGCGGTCAGATCCTGGTTGCAGGCCTGCCACCGGATCCCGGCCCGTCTGTGAGTATCGGCGCCAACCGTGGAAGACGACGGCGTCACAACACCAGCCAATAGCGCCAAAACGACTGCGACAACGAACGCGAGCCGACCAAACAGCTTGGTTGTAGACATGACAAGGCCCCCAAATGCCATCCCAATGACCGCCAACACCCCTTCGCACCAGAACGTAGCATTCTCTCTTCGCGCCTGTCGCCTGATCGATTCGATTGGCGTCTCGGATCCACTGCGTGCATCGCCGGATACGCCGGTAGCCCATTGGGCGGGGTTGCCTTTCGAGTCGAGATAGACCCTCAGCCGGTCACGATGACGCTCGTCGTCCCCGACACCAACGCCGATCCGAACTCCAACCCCATCGGGAGCTGGCATGTGACTCTCGAAGTCGGCGGCGAGGTCTCCGACGATCGCAAGCAGGGCCGCAGAGCCACGGCACGCCCACCGGCACGATGCGCTCACGCGGAAATCTCGCTCTGCGGGCCCGGGTCAGCCCGTTGAGGTTGGCAGGTAGGTGTCCGATCACCCTCGCCGGTTTTCCCGAGCGCCTGACCCGTCGGAGGACGTCGGTTACGAGCGTTCGGGCTGCCAGCCAAATACGTGGCGGTCGACCCAGATCACCGCCAAGCTGTCGCTGTGGGTTCGATCGTGTGGGGTAGAGATCTTGCCGAGGTCTATGACGTCGTCTACTCGGCGGAGTTCGATGCCTCCGTTCTTGCACCGGTCGTCGATCTCCTTGCGGAGCTGGCGAGGGGCGGTCGAGCGCTGGAGTTCGCCGTCGGGACCGGCCGGGTAGCACTGCCGTTGCAGGCCCGGGGGGTGGAGGTGCAGGGCATCGAGCTGTCGCCCCACATGGTGGACCACCTTCGAGCCAAGCCTGGAGGTGAGGCCATCCCAGTGACGGTCGGTGACATGACGGCTGCTCGTCTTCCCGGGACGTTCACGCTGGTCTACCTGGTTGCGAACACGATCATGAATGTGACCACCCAAGATGATCAGCTCGCTGTGTTCGCCAACGCAGCCGCTCATCTGGAACCAGGTGGATCGTTCGTTGTCGAAGTGATCGTTCCTCAAGTTCGTAGCGTGCCCCGCGGAGAGACGGGCCGGGTTTTCACCCTGGATCCGGACCACGTCGGAATCGAGACGTTCGACGATCCTGTCGGCCAGATCGCCTCGTCGCATCACTGGATGGAGGTCAACGGACGCCTTGTCCAGCATTCTGCACCGTACCGCTACGTCTGGCCCTCCGAGCTTGACCTGATGGGGAGGCTCGCTGGGTTTCGTCTTCGGGATCGCTGGGACGGGTGGGACCAGGGTCCTTTCACGTCCGACAGCACATCGCAGGTTGCCGTCTTCGAGAAGATGCCCTGATCCATTCGGACGCCGGCGACATGCGCACAACGGTCACTTCGAACGCCCAGAACCCTGCACCCCAATCCTCCCTGCCGGTTGTACCCGAGTACGACGATCCGACGTGACGGGCGACATCATCGAAAGGGCTCGGCTTGCGGCACCGATCGTCGCTCAACCGATCGGATGTGCCAATCATGGCCCGGTCGGCCCGGGCGATCTTTCGATGCAGAGAGCGGCGGTGTGCGTCAAGCTGGGAGTGACCCACGACCGAAGAGGGGCCCCTGAGATGGACGAGTCGAACTCGAGGAGTTCGCTGCTCGTGCATTGACCGACCTCGGTGGAGCCGCGTTGGCGGCGCATTGGAGAGTTTGTCGGCGGGATGATGAGCGCAGTGCCTGGCGTGTTGAAGGCCTTCGAGCACGGCGGTGGTGTGCACCAATCGGTGTATCCGGACCAGATGTGGCACGGTCTCGAGAGGTTCACCGCTGGGTGGTGGTTCAACCACATGCTGATCCCGGTGTGGGCTACCAGCGATGCCTGAGGTGATGACCAGACTTGAAGGCTGGTCGTCGAGTCGCAGATGTGGGTTGTGGCCGGGGCCGAGCGTTGATCGCCCCCGCCGAGGCCTATCCCGGCTCCAGCTACGTGGGCTACGACGCGTTCGAGTCGACCGTGAAGTTGGCTCGAACCAACGCCGAGGTGGCCGGGCTCGCTGATCGGGTTCGATTCGAAGCCTGATCTACTGCATGACCACCTCACTAGCCAACAAAGGCGCAGGGTTTGGGCACGCTCGACTTTCACGAGCACAAGGTGCAAGAGATGTGCCACGAGGCCGGGTTCGCTGATGTGCGGCTCGTCGATCTAGAGAACCCCTTCAACAATCTCTACCTCGCAACACCGTGACTCAGCGAAGCAGCACCAGGTGAAGACGAAGGGGTGACACTGTCGGCAGCGACGCACTCGACGAAACGCTCGTCCGACCAGACCCCTCTGCAGAGCGGCCAAACAACGTGGCCGACAACGTTCGTGGCGCCTGGGCTGCCAGCAGGCCACTGCCAAGGCACTCCTTGCTCGACAGCTTAGAGATCTCGCTTGCCCCGCCGGATAGTGACGTTCGCCGCTCCGCGTGAGGTCCAGGATCACGAGAGCCGAGCAGTCCGCTGCCGGTTGGCGAGCTTGGTCTGGTTCAGGCGGGTGGCGTGATCTTGGGAGCGCCGAGCCGTGTGGCGAGACCAGTCGCATATCCCATGACAGGAGCATCGCTCGGGAGTACGGTGACCTCAGAGGCGAGGCCATTTCCGGGTCCTCGTGCAGAGTTGAAGCCAATGAGCGCACTTCGCAGCGAGCCAACGACGAAACAAGTCGGTGCGGCGGAGCGCGCTCGTCAACTCTCAGATCTGATCGCTGCCCATTGCGAGCATGGTGAACAGCACGCGCGTCTTGCGCCTGAAGTCGTCGAGGCATGTCGTGCTGCTGGGCTGTTTGCTTTGACCGTGCCCGAAGAGGTCGGCGGGTTAGAGGCCCCGTTGGTTGATGCTGTGCGGGCATTGGACATTGTCGCCTCGGTCGATCCAGCGGTCGCGTGGTACATGATGAACTCCGTGCCGTTGGGTCGAATGGTGGCTCGGGTCGACCGTCGCCACTGGAAGACGGTCTTGGCCCAGCCGCTGGGTAATTTCGGGTACTCCGTTGTGCCTGGACAGGCTCGCGCCGTCGACGATGGCTATTTGTTGAGCGGCGATTGGCCCCTCATGACTGGCGTTGACGATGCCGACTGGTGTGTCGTTTTCT
>JAOTYQ010000821.1 GCA_029861725.1 Acidimicrobiia bacterium
GTCTTTCGGCGCTGACCGTGTCGCCGGAGGCGGATCTGGATCCGGGGCGCGGGCTGGTCGGCGTCGGGTTCGCCCAGTACGGCTGGACCCACGTGGACCAGGGGTTTGAGCGTGCCAGCTGCTGGGGCTGCTGGCCTAGAGTTGACCGTTGTCCATCGATGGTCAGGAGATGCTGTACATGGGCGTGTTCCTCGAAGACAATCCCCCGGCCCGCCGGCAGTTTCGGACCGCGAGGCGGGCAACGGTGACCGGCGCGATCGTTCTCCACACCGCGGAGAACAACACCGACACGTCGTTGCCCGACGGGGGAGCGGAGGCCGTGGCCTCGTTCATCTCCCGCCGAACCGACGCCCCGGGGAGCTACCACAGCATCGTCGACGCCGACTCGATCGTGCGGCTCGGCAAGTACGAGTGGGAGATGTTTCACGAGGGCACCGGTGGCAACCGCTGGTCGCTCGGGCTGTCGTTCGCCTGCCAGGCTTCGCAGTGGCCGACGCTGCCCGAGGCTTGGTTCACGGGAGCACTGCGCAACGGGGCCAAAGAAGCTGCGAGCATGGCCCGTTGGGTGCACAGCACGGTCGGAGTGACGATCCCCGCGGCGCGGATCACGGCGGAGGAGTACCGAGCGTCGGGTGCTGGCTTCGTCGGGCACCGTGAGCTCGACCCCGGACGGCGCAGCGACCCCGGCTCCGAGTTCCCCTGGGGGGAGTTCCTAGCCATGTTCGCAGCCGAGATGGCGCCAACCACGCCGGCGCCGACCGAGCCCCCTCCTCCGGCCCACCGGCAGTTCCACCAGGCGATGTCGGACGTCGACGAGCTCTATCGGGCCTATCGCGGTGCGAGGCCGAGCTTGGCCGAGCGCCGGGCCTGGGGTCGAGACATCGCCCAGAAGATGTTCGCGGCAGGGGAGGACCCCCGGGCGACTCTCGCGTTCATCGAGTTCACCCTCCGCACCGAGGCGAACCGGTAGGGCGGCCGGCGTCTCGGCCACACTCGTTCAGAGGCTGACACCCAGACGATCGGCTTCCTCGGGGCAGAACACCACCACCGCCGCATCGATCACGATCGACAGCTCCTCCTCGGTGAGCTCGCTGTCGGCCTGAGCCACTCGCTCCGACCGGAACCGCTCGTATTCGGTCGGCCCTTCGGCGGCCACGGCGAAGATGCAGAACGTGGTACTGAACGTGCTGATGTCCTCGTCGGAGAGCCCGTCGCTGGTGAGTCCGTTGTCGGCCAGGATGCTACGGAACTGAGCGACCTGCGCAGTCGGATCAGCGGTCGTGGTCGTCTCCAAGAGCTCGGTCGTCGTAGGCCCGGCTTCGCTCTCGGCTTCGGCCGCAGCGTCGTCGGTTGCCGCTCCCGAGCCCTCGGTGGCGCCGGACCCGAGCCCGTCGTCATCACCTCCGGTGGCGGCGCCCTCTGGCGCTGCGGTGTCGCCCGTGCCCTCGGTCGCCGTCTCACCGCCCGCCGCGTCGTTGGGCGTCGTATCCGACCCGCTATCCCGGAGCAGGAGGAAGGCTCCGCCGGCCACACCCAGGGCCACGAGCGCTCCGAGCATGACGAGCAGGACTCGGCCGAGACCGCTCGGACCCTCTGGCTCACTGGGCGGCCGGTCCCACTCGGCGGTCGTCCCCGTCGGCCCGGTCGATGGTGGACCGTCACTGAACGCAGTTGGTGGCGCAGCGCCGCCCGATCCGGTTCCGCCGGAAGCAGGCAACGTGAGGCCCGCCTCTACCGCCCCGTGTCCGGTCGCGTGAGCGGCGCCAGGGGCTCCATGGGCAGGCAGCTGCGCCGTTCTGGCCACATCATCGATGTCGACTCCGGACGCGCCTGCAGGCGGTGGCGAAGCAACCTGCTGCCCAGCCGCCGGTGGTGGATTCGGCCCCGTTCCGGGGGCCCACCAGCGTCCATCGGAGGCTTCGTACCAGCCCTCCGGCGGTGGCCAGGGGTACGACTTGCCATCCCAGCCAAAGTAGGTGTCGGTCATCAGCTCCCAGCCTCGCACATCCTGCGTCAAGTTATCGCCCGGGAGCACCAAAGTCCGCAATGGCAGCCTTCTACCGTGGCCTGGAGTCGGGATAGTGGGTGAAAATGCCCGGGTGTGGGCAACCGATCGTTTCTCTCGTGCCGGAGCTCTCCGCGGACAACGGCAACGACCGTCACCACGGTGAGGCTGATCGCGCCGATTGGCACCTCGCGAAACATGGTCCTCGGGCGCTGCCAACGGGCTATCGTTGGCCTCCATCCCAGCGCGGATGCCCGAGTGGTCCAAGGGAGCGGCCTGCAAAGCCGTCATTCGCGGGTTCGAATCCCGCTCCGCGCTCCCGTCGCGGCTGTGCCGGTTCTTGCTAGCCTGGCACCTCCCGGGCCATTAGCTCAGTTGGCTAGAGCGCCTCCATGACGCGGAGGAAGTCGGGGGTTCAAATCCCTCATGGCCCACCACCCGC
>JAOTYQ010000822.1 GCA_029861725.1 Acidimicrobiia bacterium
CCGGCCCGGTTGGACGTCCAGGGGCCCCGGACATGCTGGGAACGGCGCGACGAACCTCGGATAGGGTTGGGGTGTGGTTCGACAAGATAAAACGCGTGCTGGTCGAGTGACACCCAAGGGCTCGGCATCCGAGCCGGGCCCGTCCGGGGTGAGTAGGGAACCGGTGAAGGTGAGCGGCGGTCGGCTGTCGGCGGCCGTGCCGATCCTGATGTTCGGGTTGATGGGCATCGGCCTGCTGATCATCCTGCTCAACTACATCGTCACCGCATTCGGCGCCCCGTCGAACTGGTACCTGCTGGCCGGCTTGGGGCTCATTCTGGGTGGCATCGTCGCCGCCACCCAGTACCGCTGAGCTGGGTCCACCATCGAGCTGCGGCCGTCGGAATGAGCCCCACGCTCCGCGATTGCCCACAGGTTATCCACAGCTGTGGGCGAGCAAGTGCCACAAGGAGTGACATCGTACCCGTTTGATGTCGTCGAGGTGACACCCCGATTACATGACACAGCAATACCCACAGGCTGTGGACTGTCCTTCCCAGCTCTGACAACGACATTGCTGGGTCGATGTGGATAACGGCTGCTGTCCACGCTGACGTTCGAGGCCGGCTGTAGCGGGGTCGAGCGAGCCGCTACAACTCGTCGAGCGGGGTGGTCAGCTCCATCTCGTCGGCACAGTGACGGGGAGCCTGTGGAAGTTGGTCGTTGGCCAGAGTCATCCGCAGCTCGGCACCGCACGACGTGCATCGGTAGTGGAGCTTGACCCGTCGAAGCTCACCGGGCGGAGGGGGCTCGGGCACGGGGCGGGCGAAGGCGCCGAGGACGGCGAAGCCGATCGCAAGGATCGCGTACATGATCGCCATCGCGATCAGAACTCGTAGGACCGGCTGGCCCAGAGCCAGAAGGCCCAGCGTCAAAACGATGATGCCGAGCTGCACGATGCGCCTTCGCCGCCGCTGGGTCACCTCATCACGCGAGCGGGCCGAGGACGCCACCGGCGTGTCGTCGGCGTCGATCCGCTCCGGGAGATCGGTGGTCGGCTCGAAATCGCTCACCGGTTCCAGCCTACGTCACCCGTCCAGCACGTGGCGGGGCGCCTCGAGATTGCGTCGTTCGGCGCGCTGGGCGCTAGCCGAGGCGCTCGATGATCGTGGCATTGGCCATGCCACCGCCCTCGCACATCGTCTGCAGGCCGTACCGGCCGCCGACACGCTCCAGCTCGTGGAGCATCGTGGTCATCAGCCGGGCCCCCGAGCACCCGAGGGGGTGGCCCAGCGCGATCGCCCCGCCGTTGGGGTTGACTCGCTCCATGTTCGGGTTGTGCTCCTTGGCCCAGGCGAGGACGACCGAGGCGAACGCCTCGTTGACCTCGAAGACGTCGATGTCCTCGACGCCCAGCCCGGACCGCTCGAACACCTTGGTCGTGGCCGGGATGGGCCCGGTCAGCATCGTCACCGGGTCGACCCCGGCCAGAGCGAAGCTGTGGAACCGAGCCCGGGCCCGGAGTCCCAGCTCGGCCGCCTTCGACTCGCTCATGATCAGCACCGCCGCTGCGCCGTCGGTGATCTGTGAGCTGTTGCCAGCCGTGACCTTGCCGTCGGGGAGGAACGCCGGCTTGAGGCTGGCCAGCTTCTCCAGGGTGCTCTCCCTGATTCCGCCGTCGGTCGTGACCGTCTCCCCGGTCTCGACCACCTTGCCCGCCTCGCGATCGAGGATCTTCTCGGCGACCGGCAGGATCTCGGCGTCGAAGCGCCCTTCGTCACGTGCCCGGGCCGCCAGCTGCTGGCTGCGCAGTCCGTAGGCGTCGAGCTCCTCGCGGGAGAGGCCCCATTTCTCGGCGATCATCTCGGCCCCGATGCCCTGGGGCTGGAGCCCCCCGACGTCGGCGTAGCGCTCCTCCATCGACGGCGAGAACGGGCTGCCCACGTCCTTGACGAGCACGGATGCGCCCATGGGGACCAAGCTCATCACCTCGACCCCGGCGGCGATCACGATGTCGTAGGCGCCGGCCATTACCCCTTGTGCGGCGAAGTGGGCCGACTGCTGCGACGAGCCGCATTGGCGATCGACGGTGGTCGAGGGCACCGACTCCGGCCAGCCGGCGCTGAGGACGGCGTTGCGGCCGACGTTGATGCTCTGGGCTCCGACCTGCATGACGCAGCCCATGATCACGTCGTCGACGAGGGCCGGATCGAGGTCGTTCCGCACGGCCAGGGCGTTGAGGATCTCGGCCGCCAGCTCGGCCGGGTGCCAACCCGAGAGCCTGCCGTTCCGCTTGCCCATCGGGGTGCGGAGGGCATCGACCACTACGGCGTTCTCCATGACTGCGTCTCTTTCTCGGCGGGCGATCGGCCCGGCCGGGCCTGGCCACCGGACATCGACTGGCCCGACAGCGGATCCGTTGCGTTCTGGCCCGCTGGGCGGGCCGTTACCGGAAAGGCTACGCGCG
>JAOTYQ010000824.1 GCA_029861725.1 Acidimicrobiia bacterium
ACCCTCTCCGCAACACGAAACCCGCTGGAGCCTACTGTTTCAGCAGGTTTCTCCGTTCTGGCGTGCAGGGACGCTCGATGACTCAAGCGCGTGACGATTACGCGTTCATTTCGCGATACGTCGGTAAGAGATTCGATCGCCACCCACGAACCCCCTGGTCACAAGGCCAGGGGAAACCTTCGTTTGGACCTCCCGAATGGCTGTGAGCTACAGGGCCACGAGTCTCACCCCCCTCGCGACTCGTCGTTCCGTCAACTAGGAACATCACGCTCGGGACGGCCGAGCTGGTCGGTAAGGACTCGCTGGTGCGTGATGTCGAGCACTCGTTCGTAAGGTTCTACCGCACCGCAGCAGAATCCCTCGGTCGCCGACGTTTGCTTCGACCGCTCCTTCCACCAGTCAGCACCCGGCCAACGTTGGGCGGGCCGAGGATCATCGGCTGGGGAGACCCTTGCCGTCGAGGGTCTTCTCAACTCGGGCCTTGCGGGTTTTGGCGTGCTTGGCACAGGAGTAGTACAGGTTGTACTCCCACTGGCGACCAGAGATGACCGGCTTCTCGATCGAGCCGACGCAGTTGGGATTTGGCTACATCATCCCCAGCTCGAGCCGAGCGACATCGGAAAGCCGAGAGCTGTCCCATGGCGGGTCGAACACGAGCTGGACCGCGACGGCTTCCACCCCTGGTATGGCGGCAACGGCATCGTGGAGGTCCTGACGCATGATGTCACCCATCCCGCAGAACGGCGCCGTGACCGACATGTCGATGTCGACTCGCCATCCGCCACTCGGCAGCTCGGTGGCGTCGACCCGGTACACCAGACCCAGCTCGACGATGTCGACCGGTATCTCCGGGTCGTAGACCGTGGTGGCAGCCTTCCACACGCTCTCGATGCTGAAGGTCGAATCATCTGCTTCCCCAACGTCGGTTGGCGGCTTGATGAAACCGAATTCGACGGAGTCGGTCGGGCTCAGGCGCGCCATTTCACCGTCGCTGGTGGTGACGGTGGCGGTCCCTCCGAGCGCTTGGAGCAACGTCACTCGATCCCCTTCGGCGAGGACAACCTGATGTCCGGCGGGAACGATGGTGACCACGCACTCACGGGGCAACGTGAACTCTCTTGCCTTGTTGAGGCTGACGTGTTGATCACGCATCCGCATGTCCGAGTCGTTGGGTGATCCAGGCTCGCAGGACCTCGATGCCGACGTCGTCGACCGTCTGATCGGCGAATCCGTTGATGAGTAATCGGCGAGCGTCGTCGACTGAGATCCCGCGGGATCTCAGGTAGTAGAGGGCGGTGTCGTCGAGCTGGCCGACGGTGGCCCCGTGCTTGCAGGCCACGTCGTCGGCGAGGATCTCGAGGCGGGGCTGGGTGTTCGCCTCAGCCCGGTTCGAGAGCAACAGGTTGTCGTTCAACTGCTCAGCGTCGGTGCCGTCGGCCCCCGGACGCACATCGATTCCACCGTTGAACACGCCGGTGCTTGCGTCGTCGAGCACGCCACGGAATGACTGGCGGCTGGTGCAGTCCTTTGCCCCGTGGATGACCGTGATCTGCTGGTCGAGGATCTGGTCACCGAAACCGGAGTAGAGGCCCGAGAGATCGGCCTGAGCTCGTTCACCGGCGAGGTGCACGTCATAGGCGAGGCGGCCATAGCTGCCGCCGAGATTGAACGAACGGGCTCGGTACTCACTCTTCGGGCCCTGGGTCACGTCGATGTAGCTGAGATGGATCTGGGCCGCCGGCACGTCTTGGAGAACGATGTGTTCGAGGATCGCTTCGCAACCCAACGTGATCGTGGTTCGAACATTGGAGCCACCGAACTCATCGCCGCCACCGATGCGGGTCTCGACGACGGTCGCTGCGCTGCGATCTCCGAGCTGGATCACCACGCCGGTGCAGGACGCAGTCTCGGCTTGGTCCGGGATGGCGATGTTGACGACATGGATCGGCGCGTCCAGTGCATGGTCGTCAGCAACCTGCGCAAAGGCGCCGTCGCGACCGAACGCCCGGTTGAGCGCTACGAAGGCGTCAACGGGCTCGTCGCCGCTGGAGCCGAAGTGACCCGCCAGCTGTTCGGGATGGTCGGTCATGGCATCGGCGAGCGACGAGAGGGTCAACCCTCCAGCGTCGCACGTGAGATCTGAACGCAGCTCGTCAACGACGCCGTTCACCATCACGATCCGGGGACCGTCGAGCGGGGGGATCTCCTCGTCGACGTCTGATGTCACGCCTACGCTCGGTGCAGGCGACGGGCCGAACGTCAAACGGCCGAGCTCACGATGGGGGGCATAGCGCCACGCTTCATCCCGCGAGGTCGGATAGTCGATCTCACTTATCCCTTCGGTCCGGGCCGCCAGCGACGGGGACTCTGGCGTAGCCGTGGAGCTCATTGTCACAACACCGCCGCCGAGAGAGGCTGCTCGGGCACATTGTCCAGGTCGTGGTT
>JAOTYQ010000823.1 GCA_029861725.1 Acidimicrobiia bacterium
CGGCGGTCGGTGGCGAGCTGGCGAGCGACCGCCTCCATGGCAAAGGTGCCGCTGCCGGGAACGATGGCGACCGCATCGGCGGCGTAGACCTGTTTGAGCCCCGACGAGATGTCGTTCATCACGTTCAGGAACGTCTCCGACATGTGATTGAGGGCGCGGTCGGTGTAGACGACCGAATACTCGAGCAGACCGTCGGGATCGACGTCGGGAAGCAAGCCGGGCATGGCTCGCACGATAGCAACCGACCCCCGGCCACCGGCTCCGGTCGAATGGTGCCCAAGGACAGAAGACAGTCGACCCGTTGACTGCCAGGACCTAGCTTTGGCTCATGGCACACTCCACGATCGACGTCGAGCACCTCTTCACGATCACGGCCGACCTTGGTGACAACACCCACGCATTGATCCGCAACGGTCCCGCCGGGACCCGGGTCATCGCCTCGGTCACAGGGGGCTCGTTCGAGGGACCACGGCTCAAAGGAACGGTCGTGCCCCCCGGCGGTGATTGGGTCTCGGTCCGGCCGAACCGGATCATCAAGCTCGACGTCCGCCTCCTGCTCGTGACCGACGACGACGAATCGATCTTGATGACCTACCAAGGGATAGGCACCCCGGCCGACGACGGGCCGACCCAGCTCCGGACCGCTCCGACGTTCGAGACAGGTGCCGATGCTTATTCCTGGCTCAACGACGTCCAAGCCGTCGGCATCGGGACCAGCGACGGCATATCGGTGACCTACGACATCTATGCCCTCAGCTGACCAGCTGAGGGCGCGATCCGCGCTCCCGGCAGGGCGGTCTCAGTACAGCGTGTCCCGTAGCCGCTTGGGGTAGGCCGCGTCGTAGGCTGCGCCGTCCAGCTCGCCCTCGGTGATCTCCTCCATGATCTGGCCGACGGTCGGCACCTCGTCACGGCTGCGGTAGGTGTCGGGTTCCCACAGACCCGACCGGACCAGAGCCTTCGGGCACTGGGTGTAGACCCGTTCGGCGGTCACCTCGATCACCGTCGCTGGAGTCCGCCCATCGACTGCGAACGAGGCGAGCAGGTCGTCATCGACGAGCAGCTGGGCCCGACCGTTGATTCGCAGGGTCGTCCCGATGCCGGGCACGAAGAACAGCAATGCCACCCGCGGATCGCACACGAGGTTGCGCAGCGAATCGATCCGATTGTTCCCCCGCCGGTCCGGGAGGTGGACGGTCGAGGAGTCGACGACCCGCACGACGGCGTCACGGTCGCCCCGGGGCGAGCAGTCGAGGCCGTCGGGTCCGGCGGTGGCGAGCACGACGAACGGTGAGCACTCGATGAATCGCCGGTGCAGCGGAGTGAGCCGAGCGACCTCCTTGGTGATGGCGGTAGGGACCGGCTCGCCGTACCGCGCCTCCAGATCGCTCAGCGTCTCGATCCGGTCCGCAGCCATACTCGAACACTAGTGCGCAGAGGCGCAATCGGGTCCGGCACCAACGCCGAACTAGGGTCGGGTGGGTGACGTTGACACCTACCCTGACGCACTGGGGCCCGTTCCTGGTCGAAGCGGTCGATGGGCGCGTTGTCGACGTCCACCCCCACCCGGCCGATCCCGATCCGTCTCCGCTCGGCCGGGGCCTGGTGGCCTCTTCTGAGTGCCGGGTAGGGCGACCGTCGATCCGGCGCTCGTGGTTGGTCGACGGGCCGGGAGCAGCCACCGAGCTCCGGGGGCGTGAGCCGTTCGTCGAGGTGAGCTGGGATCGGGCCCTCGACCTCGTCGCCGTCGAGCTCGCCCGGGTTCGCGACGGCCACGGCCATCGAGCGGTGTACGGCGCGTCCTATGGCTGGGGCTCGGCCGGCCGGTTCCATCAACCGTCGAACCAGACCTACCGATTCCTCCGCATGTACGGCGGGTACACCGACGGACGGGGCACCTACTCTGGTTCCGCCGCCGAGACGATCGTGCCCTACCTCTTCGG
The DNA here is from genome assembly GCA_029861725.1 of Acidimicrobiia bacterium. Taxonomy (GTDB): domain Bacteria; phylum Actinomycetota; class Acidimicrobiia; order Acidimicrobiales; family SZUA-35; genus CADEDH01. Next base: position 1,944 of record JAOTYQ010000823.1, read on the forward strand.
GATGCCCTACAGCCGAGCGATCGGCGCTCAGACCTCGTGGTCGCAGATCGTGGCCAATACCGACACGATCGTCAGCTTCGGCAGCCTCCGGCTCAACAACGCCCAGGTCACGTTCGGCGGTCAGGGCCCGCACCATACCCGGCGGTGGCTCGACGAGGCCCGAGCCCGAGGCATCACGTTCGTCAACGTCGGGCCGCTGGCCGACGATCAGCCCGACGACCTCGACAGCCGCTGGCTCCCGGCCCGCCCCGGGACCGACGTCGCCCTGATGGCCGGCCTGATCCACACGCTCACCGTCGAGGGACTGGCCGACCACGGCTTCCTCGACCGTTACTGCGTCGGGTGGCCTCGACTGTGGGCGTACCTGAGCGGCTCAACCGACGGTTGCCCGAAGAGCGCATCGTGGGCGGCCGGCATCACCGGTCTCGACGAGAACGAGATCTCCGCACTCGCCGGGCTCATGGCGTCGGGCCGGACGCTGGTCAACCTCAGCCTCTCGGTG
>JAOTYQ010000825.1 GCA_029861725.1 Acidimicrobiia bacterium
AACGAGTCTCCCGACACCAGAGCAGCGAGAGTAGGGGCCTACGTCATCTGGAAGCGACCGCCTGGGTGATCTGCCAGGCGCCGAAGAGGTTGGTGTCGAGGGCGTCCCGCACCGTCTGCAGCTCGGGTCGATCGCCGTCTGCCACGTGTCGTACGTGATAGCGGCGTTGTTGATCAAGATGTCGAGGCGGCCGACGTGGGAGCCGATGGTGGCCGCGGCGCTGGAGACCGACTCGGCGCTGGCCACGTCGAGCTCGATCGGGGTCGCTCCCCCTCCGGCAGCCTCGATCTCCTGGGCGGCAGCCGCAGCCGCTTCGGGCTTGCGGCAGCCGAAGAGCACGTGGTGACCGAGCCCGGCGAGCTGGCCGGCCACTGCTCGGCCGATGCCCCGATTCGCTCCCGTGACCAGGGCCGTGGTGGTGACCATTTTCAGGTCCTTTCGAGCGGTGTCGGGGCCACGGACAGCCTGCCGTCGGGTCGAGCGTGACCAGGTGGGCCCGACATCGATCAGACCGAGCATCGCGCGCCGGCAGGGCTACCAGCGGCCGCGGTGGACGATGTCGTCGAAGGGCCGACGGGTTGGGCGCTTGATCGGCACCAGTGGACGATCGGCCGGGTAGCCCAACGCGACGAGCCAAGCGCAGAACCGATCGTCCGGGAACCCCAGGATCTGTTGCGCCAGCTCCTGGTCGGTCACCGCGGCATGGGCCGTACCGATCCCGATATCGGTTGCGGCCACCATGAGGCTCATGGTGGCCTGGCCCAGATCGTACTGAATCGATCCCTGCACCCACTCGTCGTCGGACCTTGGAGCCACCAGAGCGATCGTCGCAGCCGAAGCGGCGACGTGCCCGGCGCCTTGCCACACCCTGGCCAGGTCTGCCAGCTGGGCCCGGTCGGTACAGACGATGAAGTCCCAGCGCTGCTCGTTCATCGATGAAGGCGCCCGCCGGGTGGCTTCGAGGATCCGATCCAGATCCTCGTCCGGGATCGGATCCTCGGTGTAGGCGCGGACGTTACGCCGCGAGATGATCGCGTCCCAGGTCTCCACGTCGAGCCTCCCTCAGAGGTAGTAGCCGCGGCGCTGCGGTGGGCTTCTGTCCGACCGTATCGCCAGCGGCCTTCACCCCGCCGTCTCTACCCGTGACGGTGGCCGGCGCCAGGGCAAGGACTGGGATCTGCCGGCCAGCCCGGTCCTCGTCGTCGCCGAACTGGTCGAGGGCGTCGACGAAGCGTTGGTAGCAACGGCCTACAAGTCGCCTGAGTGACTGGTCGAGGTTCTGGGCGACACGGTAACCATCCGGTTTGCGACCTCGACTCGATAGTGCTCGACAGCGAGGACCGCCAGCAGAAGAACGTCAACGGCTATCAGCAACCACACCCCGGCCAGCGATGCCGAAGAAGCAATCAGGACGGCCAGGGCCGCCACGGCCACCAGGCGTTCGACGGCCAAGGCCGAATAGGCCCGGAGAACCGACAGGACCACACCGAGCAGGTACACCGATAAGCCGATGAAGAGCATCCAGCGAAAGGCGGTCGGCAAGGGGTCGGCGGGATGAAGCATGATCTCCTCCAGAGCGGCGGCTGCGACGAGGATCGATCCAACGATGAAGAAGTGGTTGTAGGTGTAGACATCGCGGGCGAATCGAGAGCTGTCATTGGGATCTGACAGCTCCTCGTGACGGTGTTCCAGCGCGGGCAGAGGCCGGTCGAAGTAGGACCACCACAGGAGCCCCGCCAGGACACCGGAGGCGGTCAGGGCCGCTACCAGGTTGCCATCTAGCTGGTTGCCCTCGGACAGGGTCTCCACCACCGGGGCCCCGATGGCCACCAGCACCTCGCCCAAAGCGACGATGACGATCAGACCATGGCGTTCGGCGAAGTGCCCGGGCCGCACCAGCCAATCGCTGCCGCCGGCATCAATGGTGTTGAAGATGAGGACGGCGATGGCGGCGATCCACAAACCGAGCTGCCACGCTCCATCGGTGAAGCCACCGGCCAGCACCAGGACAATCCCGGCCAAGGTGAACAGGAGATAGCGATTGTTCGACGATCGGACCGCTTCGTTACCGACGAGGAGGACGACACCGGTCAGGATCGGCATGGTCAAGATAGCCGACACCGTGACGGCGAAGACGACCGACGCATCACCGAAGGGAGCCTCCAGCGAGGCCGCCATGGGCAGGCTGATGGCGGTTGCCACCATGAACACGGCCCGCACGAAACGACTGTTGCCAGCCACCGCATTGGCGCTCCAGGTGAAGTTGGACCAGGCAATCCAGATCAGGGTGAAGAGGAGGACGAACTCGCCGAATCCTCCGAGGGTCGGGTGGTGCACCAGGTGGAAGACCAGCCGGGAAAAGGCGAAAACGAAGCTCAGGTCAAAGAAGAGCTCAGCCGGATCGGCGGTGAAGTCTTCCTCGCGACTTGGTATCGGTACGTTGC
>JAOTYQ010000199.1 GCA_029861725.1 Acidimicrobiia bacterium
CAGATTCGGCTGCTGCTTGACCCTTGGCAAGGCGGAGAGGAACTCCAGAGTCGGCCGATCGTCGGCCACCGCATAGGCGAGCGCGGTGTACAGCGGAGAGATCCCTTCGGTCTCGTCGGTGGCGAACCGCCGATAGCGGCGGGCGATGCGCTCCAGCTCGTCGGTCGCTCCCTCCACTGACCCGACGAGACCAGCTCGGATCGTCACCGCCCGTCGAACCCGGTGCGATGGTCCACGTGGACTCGCACCTCGACCCCGCTCATGCCCGGTTCCTTGTTCGGGTACTCGTCGACCTGCCAGTAGCGGCGCGCCAGCTCATCGAGGAGCTTGGCATGGGGCACCGGTTGCAGCTCGGCTGTGCCTCGCACCTCGACGTATCGCAGCGGGTTTGCCTCGTCGTGCACGCTGATGGCGATGGCCGGGTTGATCTCCAGGTTCCTGATCTTGCGTCCCCTGGCCTGAGTCCAGAAGCTCACGTCGTCGCCGTCGCTGGTGATCCACAGCGGCGACGTGCACGGTCGACCGTCGGGGGACACCGTGGCCACGTGGCCGAAGTGCGGCGGGCCGAGCAGGTCGGCCCGGGCATCGATCGGCTGAGAGGGCGGCTGGTCAACGCCACCATGGGCGACCGCCCGCTCGACCCGAACCCGGACCCGGATGCCGGCCTCGCCGGAGCGCCCGTAGGGGTACTCCTCCAACCCGAGGTACGCGTTGGCCAGTCGGTCCAACATCTCGTAGCCATCGGCTGGCTCGATCTCGGCTCGGCCCCGGAGCTCGACGGCCCGATAGGGGTTGGCCGCGTCGTGGATCGAGACGGCGATCCGGGGATCGCGCGCCAGGTTGTGGGCCTTGCGGGAACGAGCCCCGGTCACGAACAGGACATCATCGTCGTCTCGCTCGACCCACACCACCGTGCTCTGCGGTGATCCGTCGCCGTTGACGGTGACCACGTGGGCGTAGTGCGGTGCGCCGATCAGGTCGTGGTAGCGGCTGAGTAGCGTCATGGCCTGAGTCCTCTTCGAGCGAGCTCGTCGACGAACCTAGCCGGTCGCCGGCCGCCGAGGGACTGGAGTCCCGGTTCGACGGTCAGTCGGCCGGTCTACGATCCGACGAGCTCGAAATGCCCGGGGTCGGGGTTCGTCCAGGCGTGGCCGGAGGTGACGCCGGCCGCTTCCATCCTGGCGAGCAGTTCGGGGTGGACCGGCGAGCCGGGCTGGCCGTCGAGCGGATTGTTGAAGTTGATGTCGGCGGCGATGCCCCAGGCGTGGCGGGAGAGGCGGGTGGAGCCAGCGATGAAACGAGGGTTCCAGCAGCCCTCGAAGGCGGAGGGGTCGATGAGGTCGCTGAGGCCATCGTCGACGAGGCCCTGCAGCACACTGGCGAGGACGGTGGCGTAGCGGCGATGGCACCGGGCCTCGCCGATGAGCGGGAGGTCGACGGCCACGATGTTGGCGTCGACCCAGGCCGGATCGATGGCGATCCGCCCCCCGCCCATCGGGCGGTAGGCGAACTCCCCGAACCGTTGCTTCACGGTGATCTGGGGCAGCACCCGCAGGACGTTCAGGGGCCGTGGCGCGGTCTCGGAGTCGTCCCGCCCTCCGAAGATCCGGAAGCCGTTGGCCAATCGGTCGTCCAGCGCTTCTTCGAGCTGGGCGTTCGTGCCGTCGTGGTGGAGCAGTGCAACCTGGCGACGGCTGTTGCCCGCGATCGACAGCGACGGCTCGCCGACGAACACTGCCTCCCAGCTGCCGACGAGCTCCGTCGGAAGCACGGCGGCCACCGTTGCAGTCGACCCGTTCGCGAAGACGAGCTCGCCGCCGACGTCGAGCCGGCGGAGGTCGGCCGATGCCTCGCTCAGCACCGCGTCGCCATCGCTCACGGCAGCGAGCGCTTCGGCCAGCTCGGTCGACAGGATGGCGGCTCCATCAGCGGTGGCGAACGACGCCACCTCGATCGGGATGACGAAGCCGTCGGGTGGGTCGTCGACGACGGTCCCGGCGGTGTCCCTACTCTCCACCAGACCAGCGGTGGCCGACGTCACGAGCGTCACCGACTCGACCCCGTCGATCGACTCTAGGAGAGCGACGATCCCCTCCGGCAGTCCGCTCGGCATGAACAGCACCGTCGGCCTCTCGCAGTCGGATCCGGGGGACACTCGTGCTTGGCATCGTTCGACCCGGCCGACGCGGTCGTCGGGCTGCTGCCCGCCCGACGTTGGGGTGCCGGGGGTGGGGTTGGTCGTGGCCGTCGTGGCCGGTAGGTCGGTCGCGGCGGGAGTCGCAGCGGCCGAAGCCGTCGTCGAGCCGGCCGATGTCGGCGTCGGGAAGCTCGCCGTGGCCGTGCCGGTACAGGCGCTCGCAACGAGGGCGAGCGCAACGGTGACGAGCTTAAGGCGGCCTCTCAGCGCGTCCGCCTTCGCCCCTGAAGCCCGCTTCGGCCCGGGGGTCGTTCGATCGGCATGAACGCCAAGTCTCCCAGGCGTCGCCGTCGCCGTCACACCACAGGGAGGTCGGTGCCGTAAGGAGTGCGGCCGGGAAGGGCTAGCTCGGGCTTCCCATCCCGAGACGACCATGTCGACCGCCTCGCACCGTGAGCGAAGGTGCACGACAGTCGTCGCAGGGGACGCCGGTCGCCCTCGCGGCCAACCAGCCATCTGTCGGTTCCTCCTCGATTGCGAGTCGGTATGCAGCATCGATGTCGTCATCGGCGCGCTGGCACAAGTCGGCGGCAACAGCGGTCAACCACTCGGCATCGACGTCGCTCAGCCCCAGCGATGGCCGAATCGAACGCGAGTTCCACTGGTCGCCCCATGCGGCCGGGGAGACTTGCTCGAGGCTTGCCCGGGGCTGCCACGCCGACCGCAGCACCCGGCCCGCTGGAGTGCCAGAACCGTCTCGACCACTGGGACCTCGTCACCCATGTCGACTCCCGCACACGGTCCGGCGACCTTGAGCACTGCAGCCTCGTCGGGGGTGCTCCTGCAGGCGGCGACGAAGAGCCGTGCGACGTCTGGGGCGTACTGGAGATCGAGCACACCTCCATACTCGACGGCGTAGGGCTGCCTCCGGACCGCGTGCTCGATGGCGACCGTCGGCTGGGACGTCAGGCCCTGATCCCGCCCCGGACCGTAGATGGGGTGGGGTCGCTTGCCCTCGGCGAGGTCCTCGAATGCCTGACCCTCCGCTCCTTGAACCCGATCTCCACGACGTCCTTGTCGAGCTGTTCCCAGAGCGGCGTCTTGACGACGCCGGGGGGCGTAGCCGTTGACGGTGATGTTGTGTTCTGCCAGCGCGACGGCACCGCAATGGGTCAGCGCGAGGCAGCCGTACTTCGACGTGCAGTAGACAGTTACGTGGACGAGCGGCTTGCGCGAGGCGACGGAGCCAACGCAGACCAGCTTGTAGATGTGCTCTTGGGGGACCTGCGCGATCATCTGCGGGGCCGTCTCTTGCATGCCCGTTGTCCAACTGGACCCGCAGCCTGCGGCAGCCGACAGCGTCAGATCAGCGTCCGGTTGCGGCTTCACGGTGGGCAGCCATCGTCGAGGACGAAGCGGACGCACTCTTCGGTAGTGAAGCCTCGCTGGACCCGGGAACGGGCCAACTCGGCCAGCTCGGCGGGATCAAGCGGGAACCGTCGCACGACACCGCCTCGGTCGGCGTAGTAGTGGTAGCGACCGTCGGCGGACATGGCCTGCATGGTCGGAGCCCCAGTGTCGACCGGCAGTGACAGCCACTCCTCGCCGCTGTCGAGACGCCAGAATCGGAGCACCTCACCCGAGTGGCCGGTGACCAGGTAGCCGCCACCGGCGATCGTGAACGTGGTCGGGCCACCGACGACGAGCTTGTTAAGCGCTGTCGCCTCGTCACGGCTGGCCCCGGCCAGCAGCTGCTCGACATCGAAGGCCCAGCCCCCCGAGAGGTCGCTCCCGAAGGTGATGTAGCGTCCATCTGACGAGAAGAACGGCCGCCAGGCGTCGAGAACGGCGAGCTCGGCCACGACGTGATCGTCATCGAATCGGCGCAGCTCGACGACGAAGCTTTCGCCAACGCCCCGCTGGACCACTACCAGGCCCTCCGCCGGCGTACCTGAAGGACCGAAGGCGCTCATACCGATCGTCGTCTCCCACTCGGTCACAACATCGCCTGTCTCGACCTCCAGCATTCGTCCCCCGGGCGACCGGCATTCGATGTCGTTGGTGACAACGACCCACCGGCCGGTGTCATCCATGCTGCTCAGTACCTCGCAGTCGTCCAGCGCGAGCACGGTCCGGCCCTCGGGCAGGTCAACCACGAGCGCAGGCCCGTTGTCGGTCTCTGCGACAACCCGCAGCGATCGGTCGGTCATGGCGGCGGGGAGGAACGGAGCGCTCGGCACGGTCGGAGGGCTCTCGGCCAGGAGCTCCCCCGAGGAGAGGTCGAACTGGCGGGCTCGGCCCGACGGGCCGAAGTTCTCTCCGATCAGCGCCGTCGAGCCGTCGCTTGCGAGCTTGATGTCGCTGATGAAGCCCTGTGTCGGGAGGTTTCCGAGGGAAGCCGGCCCGGCTGGTGTGAGGTCCCACAACAGCACCTCGCCGGTGATTGTCCCCACCGCTAACACCGAGTCGTCGACGTTCGTCTCGACGCTCGAAACTGCCCCGGGATGGCCCCGGAGACTGACGACCTCATCGGTCGCAAGATCGACCAGTTGAATCTCGTCGTCTTGTCCGAGCAGGTAGAGACCCTGGCCGTCGCGGGTGAAGAACGTGAAGGTGACAGTCGGTAGTCGGAAGTCGATCCGGCGGGTCGGGGTGGCGGCACCTGGGGCCCACAGCTCGACCCCCGACGACGACGTGACAGCGATGAGGTCCTCGACCGGGCTCACGGCCGCATGCCCGACCGAATCGAGCTCGGGCAAGCCGACATGGGCGGCCTCGCCGGTTCGAGGGTCGACGAACGACACGCTGCTGGCGTCGACGTGAACGGCCCTACCGTCGGACGTCCAGCCGCCGCCCATCTGACCGGCGATCAGCGCCGTCGGTCCGGCTGTCGGCCGATCGAGGTCCCAGGTCGCCATGGCCGGCTCTCCCTCCACCCAGATCACTGCTCTGAGGTACCGACCGTCAGCCGAGAACTGCTGCCCTTCGGCGCAACACGGGCCGCTCAGCTCGGACAGCAGCTCCTTGGTGATCGCGTCGTAGATGGCCCCGCTCAGCGCCTGGTTGTCGATCCCAACGTGTTCGTCGGCATAGGTCACGACCATCTGCGATCCGTCAGGACTGTAGACAACGTCCTCGACAGTTCGACCTACCTCGAGCTGGCCGACCTCAGCGCCGGACTCGACATCACGGAGTACGACAACACCGGCATCGTCGTCCGATGTGCCGGTGGCGATGACCTCACCATCGGGTCTCAGTCCGACCCATCGGCCGGCATCGGTCAAGCGGTGCAGGAGGCGGGAGTTCTGTGTCGCCGTCTGGAGACTGGCGACGACGGCCCCTGGCGTCTCGTCGAGGGCCTGGGACTGGTCGTAGGCGGCGAGCGCCAAGAGCAGGGCGAGATCCGGGTCCTCATCACTGGCCGTAGCGGCCTCGGTCGTCAACCGCAGCACATCAGCTCTGGTCGCGGTCTCTGCCGCTCGGGCCGCTTCAGCCACCGCCTCCGCAGCGCTGGCGTCGGCCCGCTGGGCGCTCTGCTCGGCGCGGGCCCGCTCGTCGCTGGCTCGGTTTTGTTGGACGACGGCCAGACTGCCGGCAACGAGGGCGACCACGGCGGCAACGGCGACGACACCGAGAGCCGTCCGCAACCGTCTGACCTGTCGTCGCTCGGCGGTGGCTTCGTTCTCCTGCTGCAATCGTGAGCTGTGGAGGAACTCCTTCTCCTGCGAGCTCAGCTCGCTGCCGTGGCGCCCAGCCCACTCCAGCGCCGCCTCCAAGCGGGGACCCCGATACAGCTCGCTCGGCTCGCGCCCGCCTTGGGACCATGCAGCCGATGTCGTCGTCAGGTGGCGGAGCACCCTGATCCCGTCTCGATCTTCGTCGAGCCAGTCCCGGAGACGGGGCCACTCGCGGATCAGCGCTTCATGGGCTACCTCGACCGTCGGCTCGCGCGACGACGGGTCCCTGTCGAACGACAGCAACCGGGCGGCGCCGAACGCATCGATCACGGCCTCGATCGCCTGGTCGTTGCCCAGCTCCGATCTGGCCACCCGGCGTCGGGTATCCTCGGTGCCCTCTCCAGGGTTCACCAGCCGAGTGAACAGCCGGCGAGTGGCCGCCTGGTGATCCGACTCGGCCTGCTCATAGATCTCATCGGCTCGCTGGGTGATGGCGCCGGCCACACCGCCAAGACGCTCGTAGGCGCGCCCCGTCAACATTCCCGAGACGCTGTCGTCCCAGAGCTCGGTCAACGCGTACTGAAGGAGTGGCATGGCCCCCGGCTCGTCCCCGACGTCGGCCACGACTCTCGACACCAGCCCCGGCTCATAGTCGGTGCCGACCCGATGGGCCGGCTCGACGATGGCACGCTCCAGCTCGTCCGGTGCCAAGGCCGTGACATGCTCCGTGGAGTGCTCGATCAACCGGGCGAACGACCCGTAGCGCAGGGGTCGGTCCCAGAAGTCGGCCCGAAGGGTCAAGATGACTCGGAGCGGGCATCGGGCGTCGGTGATGGCGTGCTCCAATCCGTCGAGGAATCGCTGGCGCACGGTCGGACTGTCGACCAGGGTGAACAGTTCCTCGAACTGATCGATGACCATGAGCACCTGGGTGTCGCTGTCGTCGGGGATCATGCTCTTCACAACGCGGGCGATGCCTCGGCTGTCCCCGTTGAGCAGGGTCATCAGGTCGCGGGGCACGTTCGTCGCCACTCGTAGCAGGGCGGCTGCCAGCTCCTCGTAGGGATCGCTTCCGGGGACCATGGTCGCAATGAACCAGTGCTCCGACCCCGGTACGGCGCCGGCCCGCAGCCTCGGCAACAACCCCGCTCGGACGATCGACGACTTCCCGATGCCGGATGGTCCGACAACTGCGGCGATGCGGCCATGCGAGCCGGTCCGGCTGAAGGTGCCGACTAGGCGGTCGACGAAGCGCTCACGGCCGAAGAAGTCACGCTCGTCGGCCTCGGTGAAGGCCCGCAGGCCCTTGTAGGGGTTTCGGGCCTCCTCGGCCCCGACTGCGGTTGATGCCCCGCGTCTGGCCGGAACCGTTGGGGCCGCCCCGTCGACCGCCTGTCCGAACGCGACCATCAGGTCCTCGATCGACTGGAAGCGCTCGGTCGGGCTCTTGGCTGTTGCCCGAGCCAGCACCTCGTCAATGGCCATCGGGAGATCGGCTCGCTGATTGCGCACCGATGGGATCCGGTCATGGAGTTGCCGCTCGAGCAGCTCAGCGTGACTGGCTGCGGTGGGAAAGGGCAGCTGCGCGGTGAGCGCCTCGTAGATCGATATGCCGAGCCCGTGGATGTCGGCCGGCGGTCCGATCGGCTCGCGCCTGAGTTGCTCTGGTGAGGCGTAGGCGGGCGAGCCGGCCGAGAGCGCGGCCGTCGGATCGGCCAGCTCGGCCGCTTCGAGGGCGATACCGAAGTCACCGAGGTAGTAGTTGCCGGATTCGTCGAGGAAGATGTTGGCCGGTTTGACGTCGCGGTGCACGACGCCGGCGTCGTGGGCGGCGGCTAGCGCTGAGCCGATCTGGTCGACCAGTGTTCTGGCTTCGGCGAGCGACAGCATGCCGCTGCTCGTCAATCGGGCTTCGAGCGTGCCGCCTCGCAGGTACCGGAGCACGAGGCAGGCCCGATCCGGTTCCCGCCAGTAGTCGTACAGCGGCACGATGTGGGGGTGTTCGAGCCGAGCGACGAGTTGGGCCTCGGCCTCGAAGCGGCGGACGAACTCCGGTCGGTTGGCCAGTTCGGCTCGAATCACCTTGACGGCGATGTCGCGACCAACGGAGGGTTGGGTGCCGCGGTAGACGACGGCGAATGCACCTTCGCCGAGCTGCTCGCCGAGTCGGTAGCTGTGCAGAGCCCGTCCCGGCTGGCTGGTCAGCAACAAGGATGGGTCGTCGGCGATGATCCGCCGGTCGAGCTCGACGAGTTCCTGGTTCGGTTCCAGCCCCAGCTCGTCACGCAGCTGCCGCCGGTGGGCCTGGAACACCCGGGTGGCTTCGGCCTGGCGGCCACTGCGGTGCAGGGCCATCATGCGCAGACCGATCAGTCGTGATCGCAACGGATCGGCGTCGACGGCGCTCGCCAGACCGGGCAACGCGTCGGTGTGCATGCCGGCATCCAGCATCGCCTGGTAACGACCCTCGATCGCCGAGGCCCGGAGCTCGGTGAGCCGATCGATCTCGGGCCGGGCCCAATGGGCGTCAACAACGTCCTCGTAGGCTTCGCCGCGCCACAGCGCCAGTGCCTCGTCGAAGGCACCCAGTCGCTGGTGCACATCGAGGCCAGGCGCCCGGGCCGAGATCGCCAACGTCGAGAACATGTCGGCGTCGATGTCGACGAGATCGGAATCGAGGCGCCAACCGGAGGACTCGGTGACGATTGCATCGTCTTGCCCCAGTGCCTGACGGAGGCGGCCGATGTAGGTCCGCACGGTCCGGCGCGGGTCGGCCGGCATCTCGCCCTCGGACCACATCCGATCGACGAGACGGTCACCCGCCACGATCTGACCGGCGTCGACCGTCAGAGCTGCGAGCAGCCGCCGTTGGCGCGGTCCCCCGAGCGCCACCGGTCGGCCAGCGACCAGGGCCTCAGTCGGCCCCAGCACCAGTACACGGATCTCCCGATTCATGGTCTCGATCGTGTCAGATGGGGCGTGTCAAATCCGCGTCATGCGCGTTGGGGCAGGTCACAGCCATGTCTGGGGTCGTTGAGCCTCGTTCCGATCTCTCCCGTTGATCCGGCATCGTCGTCCGGATCCGGCTTCCTAGAATTCGGGGTGTTCACCTCGGAATATGGGACTGTCGCTCACCAGGCGCACAACTCAAATACGGGATCGAAATATGGGACATGGCCACCGAGTGGGGGCGCGGCTGGCAGGTCGGGAGGCGCTTGACCTGCGCTTGTGCAGCGCCCCCGGCAAGAATCGAACTTGCGACGCACGGTCTAAGAAAGG
>JAOTYQ010000198.1 GCA_029861725.1 Acidimicrobiia bacterium
GCCATGGCCCGACGCTACGCAGAGATGGACAGCGCCTCCAGGGGAGGAGGTCACGTGCGAGACGGGTGCCGCGCGGTCGACGCGCTCGGGGCCAGGGTTCGGTCGGGCCGACGGAGCCCCGAACCCAGGGTCATCTGACCAGGATCGATAGCCGCAGTTGGGCTACCGTCGATAGTTGACAGGTCCGGGCGGAGCGTCCCGCGTGTCTCACCGAACCAGAAAGGGGCTGAGCGTGTCGATCGGCGATCTGGGGCCACGTCGAGCGTTGGCTGAACTGGTCGCCGAGCGTGACGATCCCGAGTTGTCGCGCTACATCGAGCTCTACTTCGAGGAGACGCCGGAGGTGACGCTCGACGACTGTCGATCGGAGGACCTGCTGGGGGTGGCGCTTTCGCACCGCGACCTGCTCGACCATCGTGAGCCGGGGCGCCCTGCTGTTCGGGTCTTCAACCCCAGCTATGAGATCGACGGCTGGACGTCGCCGTGCTCGGTGGTGCAGGTCGTCACGACCGACACGCCGTTCATCGTCGATTCGGTCACCCTGGCCATCGAGCGGGCCGGCTACTCGATGCAGCGAGTCATCCATCCCGTGCTGTTCGTCAAGCGCGACGACAACGGGCACCTCATCGGGCTCGACGACGGAGGCGAAGCCGAATCGCTCGTCTCGCTCGAGTTCGATCGCATCGTCGACGAGCAGGCGCTCGAGACCCTCCGGTCCGATGTCGCCAAGACGGTCGGACAGGTCGCCGCCGCCGTGGCCGAGTGGCCCCACATGGTGGCCGAGGCCGAGCGGGTGGCCGAGGACCTCGAAGCGGGCTCCGACGCCGAGCGCGAGGGGGCCGAGTTTCTCCGGTGGCTGGTCGCCGACAACTTCATCTTCCTCGGCTACCGCCGCTACGAGCTGCTCGGCCGGACCGCCGATCGGACTTTGTCGCTGCGGTCGGTTCCCGACTCCGGCCTCGGCATCCTCGCCGCCCCACCCGGCACCGAGCCGAGCCTCGTTCGCTTCGCCGACCTGCCCCCGGAGATCGGCACTCGGGCCACCACCCTCGACCCGGTCCACGTCACGAAGTCGAACAGCCGCTCGGTCGTTCATCGCAACTCGCGGATGGACTACATCGGCGTCAAGATCATCGAGAACGACCGCGTCGTTGGCGAGCACCGGTTCCTTGGGCTGTTCACCGCAGCGAGCTACCGCCGGCCTGTCACCGAGATCCCGATCCTGCGGCGCATCGTGGCCGAGACGATCACCGCGTCGAAGTATGCACCGGCGAGCCACAACGCGTCCGAGTTGCTGGCCGCCATCGATCGCTACCCGCGTGACGAGCTCTTCCTCCTCGGCCCGACCGAGCTGCTCGAGACGACCTCGGCGATCGTCCATATCGGGCGCCGGCGCGAGGTGGCGGTCTTCGCCCGGCAGGAGCCCTTCGGGCGCTACGTCTCCTGTCTCGTGCTCCTGCCCCGTGACCAGCTGACGACGACGCTGCGCCATCGAATCGAGGACATCCTCATCGAGGCGTTCAGCGCGACCGACATCGACTACACCACTCAGGTCAGCGAGTCGGTCCACGCCCGCCTCCACTACACGATCGTCCATACCCGGGGCACCCCGATGCCCGACCTCGAGGTGCTGCGAGCGGCGATCGCCAAGGCGGCCCACCGATGGACCGACGAGCTCCGGGTCGCTCTCCGGGAAGCCTTCGGCGACGCCGAAGGCAGCCAGCTCCACCAGCGCTACGCCGATGCGTTCGGGCCGGCCTACGTCGACCAATACTCGACCAGGGCGGCGGTGAGCGACGTCACGCGGTTCGAAACCTGCGAGACCGACATCGGTGTCGAGCTGTTCCGACCGGTAGGCGCCCCGGGTGGCAGGCTCCAGCTCAAGATCCATCGGGTAGACGCCGAGATCCGCCTGTCTGACGTGCTGCCGGTACTGCAGAATCTCGGTGCCGACGTCTTGCACGAGCAACCCCACGTCATCGAGACGACGGAGGGTCGCACCTTCTACCTGTACGACTTCGGGCTCGACGTCGAGACCGACCATCGGCTCGACATGGCCGAGATCAAGTCCCGGTTCGAGGACGCGTTTCTCCGAGCCTGGCACGGCGAGATCGAGACCGACAGCTTCAACCGCCTCGTCCTGATGGGTGGCCTGTCCTGGCCCGAGGTCAGGGTCGTCCGAGCCTACGCTGCCTACTTCCGCCAGATCGGAGCGAGGTTCAGCGCCCGATACGTGGCCGACACCCTCGTCAACAATCTGGACATCACCCGGGCCCTGATCGAGCTGTTCACGATTCGCTTCGACCCCGAGTTGTCCGATGCTGACCGGAAAGAGGGGGAGCAATCGGTTCTGGCCCGCCTCGACGGAGCGGTCGAGGACGTCGTCGAGCTCGACGAGGACCGGATCATGCGGTCGGCCCGGAACCTCGTGCTGGCGACGACGCGGACGAACTACTTCCAACGAACCAGATCGGGTCGGCCGAAGCCCTACCTGACCCTCAAGTTCGACCCGGCGGTCGTGCCCGACCTCGCCCCGCCCCGCCCCCGGTTCGAGACGTTCGTGTTCTCGTCGAGGACCGAGGGCATCCACCTGCGGGCCGGCGAGGTGGCGCGCGGCGGCCTTCGGTGGTCGACCCGCCTCGAGGACTACCGGACCGAGGTGCTCGGGCTCATGAGCACCCAGTTGGCCAAGAATTCGATCATCGTTCCGACCGGGGCCAAGGGCGGCTTCATCGCGAAACGACTCCAGCCATCGGCCGACCGAGCTTCGGCAGCCGCCGAGGTGGAGGCGTGCTACCGCCTCTTCGTGTCCGGGTTGCTCGATGTGACGAGCAACCGCGTCAACGGCGACGACGTCCTGCCCGACAACGTCGTCAGCTACGACGACGACGGCAGCTACCTCGTCGTTGCCGCCGACAAAGGGACCGCTACCTTCAGCGACGTCGCCAACGAGCTCGCGTTCGAACGCGGCTTCTGGCTCGGCGATGCGTTCGCCTCCGGCGGCAGTGCCGGCTACGACCACAAGGCGATGGGCATCACGGCCAGAGGGGCCTGGGTGTCGGTGAGCCGCCACTTCCGTTCCCTCGGTATCGATGTCGACACCGACCGCTTCACCGTCCTGGGCATTGGCGACATGTCGGGCGACGTGTTCGGTAACGGGATGCTGCTGTCACGCCGTGTCGCCCTGCTTGCAGCCTTCGACCACCGCCACATCATGATCGATCCCAACCCGGATCTCGACGCCAGCTGGTCGGAGCGTCGGCGCCTGTTCTCGCTCCACGCTTCGACCTGGGACGACTACGACCGCCACGTCCTCTCGGCCGGTGGCGGGATCTTCTCCCGGAGCGCGAAATCGATCGCGCCCTCGCCCGAGGTCAGGGCTCTGCTCCAGATCCCGTCCGAGGTCGAAACCCTGACACCGAGCGAGCTGATCCGCAGGCTTCTGGCCATGCCGGTCGACTTGCTCTGGAACGGCGGCATCGGCACCTTCGTGAAGGCCTCGACCGAGAGCCAGCTCGACGCCGCCGACAAGGCCAACGACGGCATTCGGATCGATGCCCCCGAGCTGGGCTGCCGCGTGGTCGGCGAGGGCGGCAACCTCGGCCTGACCCAGCCGGCGCGGATCGAGTTCGCCCTGGCCGGTGGCCGGGTCTTGAGCGATGCGATCGACAACTCGGCCGGCGTAGCCACCTCCGACATCGAGGTCAACATCAAGATCCTGCTCGACTCGATCGTCGCGAGCGGTGACCTGACGCTCAAGCAGCGCAACGAGCTGCTCGCCTCGATGACCGATGAGGTCGCGGCGCTCGTGCTGTTCGGCAACTACGCCCAGGGCCGGGCCATCGAAAACGCAATGGCCGAGGGCCTGCAGATGGTCGAGGTCCACGAACGACTGATCTCCGAGCTCGTCGATCGTGGACTGCTCGATCGTTCCGTCGAGCCGCTCCCCGACGTCGAAGCGCTCACCGAGCGTCAAGCGAGCGGTGTCGGCCTCACCGCACCCGAGCTGAGCGTCTTGCTCGCCCACATGAAGAACGCGCTGGCCGGCGAGCTCTGTGGCGCCGAGCTCGGCTCCGAGGCCTGGCTCGACGACACGCTGCTCGCCTATTTTCCCGCACCACTGGCGGAGCGGTACCGACCGCAGATCCTCGGCCACCGCATGCGACCCGATCTCGCCGCCACGATCGTCGCCAACCGGGTCATCGATCGAGGCGGGCTGACCAAGGTCATGCGCCTCGCCGACGAGACGGGCTCGAGCTGGCCCGACGTCGCTCGAGCACATACCGCCGCTTGGGAGCTGTTCTCGATGAGCCAGCAATGGTCCGAGATCGCCGAGCTCGACAACGTCGTCGCCGCAAGCGTGCAAACCGAGATGCTGCTGCTCGGCCGCCGATTGGTCGAGCGGTCCACCCGTTGGTTGCTCCGAAAGCGTCGCCACCCAATCGACGTGTTGGCCGTTCTTGGTGACTTCGGCCCGCACATCGTTCGAGCCGCCGAGCTCATCGACCAGGAGCGGTCGGAGGCTCACCGGGCCAGCCAGCTGGCCAGCGAGCAACGGCTCATCGACGCCGAGGTCCCGGCCGATCTGGCGAAGGCCTGCATCGCCAACGATCGCCTGGTCCGCGCCCTCGACATCATCGAGACCAGCAGGCTCATGGGTTGCTCGCTCGGCCAAGCGGCTTCGATCTGGTTCCAGCTCGAGGACCATCTCGGTCTCGACTGGCTGCACGTGGCGATCTCGGGTCTGCCCCGCACCGAGCGGTGGGAGAGCCTCGCCCGGTCTGCGCTGCGGGACGAGCTCTCTCACACGCAGGCCGAGCTCGCGGCCACCGTCCTGCGCCAGGCGCTGCGCAGCGACGGTGACGAGGAGTCGGTGTCGCTGAAGGACTGGCTGAACCTGAACCGGGACGGTGTGGATCGGCTGAGGGAGCTGCGACTGGCGATCGGCGCCGAGCCGTCGCCCGGCATGGAGCCCGTCACCGTCATCCTGGGCGAGCTCCGCCGCCTCGTCGCCGACTGAGTCGGAGCCGCGGGGCGGCTCCTTCGGGAGTTCGCGGCAACCCTGCTGGGTTGCCTCGTCGCCGACCTCGGCGGTTGCGGCTGTTGAGCTCCGCCGCCTCGTCGCCGACTGAGTCTGAGCCGAACCGGTCCGGGGAGGCTCAGACGAACATCGTCGCCAGTCGGGCGGCGTCGGCGTCGGATTCGGTCACGAGATCGACGACCTGGTCTGCCGGGAGCGAGAAGAGATCGCTGGCCAGCTGCACGACGTGCTCGTCACCGGCTTCGTCGCTCTCCCGGATCGGGGCTACGACCCGGGCCGGTACCAGGCCGTCGCCGTCGGTCGCCGCCCTGGCGGCGTGATGGCCGTCCATGAAGTCGATGAGCTCCAGGGGGAAGTTCCACCTGGCCGCCATCAGCGAGGAGATCTGACCGTGGTCCCAGCCGTAGGTCCGTCGTTCCAGCCCCGCGAGATCGACCGGTGACTCGTGCCAGTCGAGCAGCGTGTCCGAGTACCCGGTCGCTCGCTCGGCCAGGACCGGGAGCGCCATGTCCTGCAACAACGCCGCCGTGAAGTTCTCCGATTGGCGCCGAGGGTCGACCACCATCGACAGTCGCCCGGCGATCGCGGCCCGCCTGGCCGCGGTGGTCCAGAATCGACGGCGATCGAAGCCGGGGACCGTTGGACTCGGCAGCGCCGACTTGACCGCCAGCGAGATCAACAACGACTCGAGCTGGTTACGGCCGACGATCACTGCGGCTTGGTGAACGCTGGTGATGACTCGGCCACGCGACAGCGCTGCGGAGTTCACGAGGCCCAAGAGCCGTACGGTCACCGCTGGGTCGGCAGCCATGAGATCGGCCACCCCGTTCAGGTCGAACTCCGGTTGACCGATCCGCTCCAACGCCTGCGAGATGAGGGCCGGGAACGGCGCCAACTCGTAGTCGCCGATCACAGCGTCCAGGTCTCGGCCATCGTGCTTGCGCTTCTTGCCCAGCGGGAACCGTGCCATCAGTCGGCCCTCCGGCCCATTCGAGTGGCGAAGATGCTCAACAGCCCGCTCAACATGCCGTAGCCGATGATCACCTCGGCGATCACGAGCGCTTGAGCCGGCCAGGAGGCTGGCAGCACATCACCGAACCCGAGGGTAGTTAGTGTCACGACCGAGAAGTACAGCGGCGACAGCGCGGTCTCGTGGCTGCCGTAGTCCACCTCCACCTGGGTATAGGCGAGAGCGAACAGCACCGCCACGATCGCGATCAGGCCACCCCAACGCGTGGCGCTCTGCCCACAGCCCGACGTGAGGCGCCACAACTCGTACAGCACGCGGTGCTTGCGGTCCCGGGTTCGGAACTCGTGCAGGTAGTTCTGGTCGATGATCACCCGTCGCGCTGTGTACGCCCCGGAGAAGTCGACGCCGACGGTGTTGGTGCCGATCCAGGTCGCGGTGTCGTAGCCCCGGATCCGTCGCAGGTGGGCCCCGGACAGGTCGGTGTCGGTGAGGGTGGCGCCGGTCACGACCGCGTCGGTGAGATCGGCCCCGGTGGCGGTGGCTCGGGTGAGATCGGCGTCGGTGAACACGGTTTCCCACAGTCGGGCGTCGTCGAGCGCGGCGCCCCGAAGGTCGGCATCGACCGCGGTCGCGCCCGACAGCGTGGCGTTTCGCAGATCGGTGCCAACGAGCGAGGCCCCCGACAGGTCGGACCCACCGAAGCCCGCTTGGCCGGCCTCGGCCTGGGACAGGTCGGCTCCGACGAGCGACGCCCCGGTGAACTGCGCGCCGATCAGCTTCGCTCGATACAGGGTCGCACGATCGAGGCGAGCCCCGACCAGGCGGGCCTCCGACAGATCGGCGGCCGACAGGTCGTGTCCCGTGAGGTCGATACCCGATAGGTCTCGGCCAGACAGATCAGCACCGATCAACCGGGTCGGGAGCTCGTGCCTCTGGTCGAGCGCGGCTTGGCCATCCTCGGTGGCGGCCGCGCTCGCGCCTACCGATCCCGGTGTCTCCGAAGACCTGGAGCGTCCCATCGTCAGCTCCTACTCGAGAACCGACCGGTTCCGACCGGTACGCTTCGCCTCGTACAGCCGCTTGTCGGCCTGCTCGATCAGCTCCTTACCGGTGACGACGTCGCCCGATTCGCCGAGCATTGCGCCGCCGATGCTGACCGACACCCGGAGCTCCTCGCCTGACGGTAGCGGGATGGTGAGGTCGGCGATCGAGGCCCGGAATCGCTCGGCGATCGAGCAGAGCTGATGCCGGCCGACCCTGGGAAACAGGACGACGAATTCCTCGCCGCCGTAGCGAGCGGGCAGATCGGAGAGCCTGGTGGTCTTCTTGATCGCAGCGCCGACGGTTCTGAGAACCTCGTCGCCGATCGCGTGGCCGTAGGTGTCGTTGACGTCCTTGAAGTGGTCGAGGTCGAGCATGAGCAGCGCCACCGCTTCGTCGTCGCTTCGCCGGGCGACACCGGCTCCGGTCAGCCGTTTGAGCTCCAGGTCGAACTGGCCCCGGTTGGGGAGTCCGGTGAGGGAGTCGGTCGTCGCCTCGTGGCGAAGCTGCTCGTTGCGGCGCGACAGCTCCTGGACCTCCCGGTTGCCTTCCACGATCGAGGCGTGGGCTTCCAGGGTGAGCGCTTGCATGCGGGTCGTCGCCTCGACCAGGAGATCGGAGTAGGAATCCATGTCGGGCTGCTGGAGCTGCAGCACCTCGGCGGTCTCCGCCACGAGGTCTTCCGACGTCACGATGAAGTCCCGCAGCTCGTCCTCCGACATCCCGAGGTCGACGTCGGCCCGGTCGAGCAACCGCTGCAGGGCCCGGCCCGAGTCGGGCCCGCAGAGCACCTCCTCGGTCAGCAACCCGATTCGGAGGCACCGAACGAGATTGCTCTCGTCGTCGACCGGCGGCTGCGAGCGCAGGGTGATCGCGTCGCTGAGGCCCTGAGGGAGCCCCCAACTCTGGATCAGGTTGGTCGTCACCTCGTCGCTCGTGAAGCCGAAGAAGGAACGCTCTCCGTCGAGAGACGGCCACTGGCCGAAGGTCTCCACGGCTTGCTGACAGGCCTCGGGGACCTTCGCCGCCAGGACGATCCGACCGACTCCGGTGAGCAGTCCGCACGTGAAGGCCTCGTCGGCGAAGCGGCGCTCGACCTCGCCCGCGACCGCACGGGAAAGGCCCCCGTTCACGACCATCCGCTGGCGGATCTCCGCAGTGTCGAACGGGGAGCCCTTCTCGGGCAGCAGCATCCGCAGCGACGTCGTCAGGGCGAGGAGGCGAACCGATCGGAGCCCGAGGGTCGCGATGGCTCGCTCGATCGAGGTGATCTCGCTCACCGGCGAGTAGAGACTGGAGTTCGACATGCGGATCAGCTGAACCGAGAGGGCGACGTCGATCTCGATCAGCTTGGCCAGATCCTCGATCTGCACATCGGGTTCGTCGGCTCGTTTGATCACCTCGAGCACGGTCACCGGGGGGGAGGGGAGCGACTCGCTGTCGACGAACAACGACTCGAGCCTCAGCAAGCCCTCCTGCGTTCCGGTCGTGGTCTCCACGGTGGGTCGCCTCCCTGATGGTGTCGGTGTCCGCATCGGCCTACCTCAGACTCGTCGGTCGGGGTCGGGCCAAGATGAGCCCGCCGGTACGCTGAGCGGGTGGCGTCGCTGGAGCTCGACCGTTGGATTCCGGCGGTGGCAGTCGTTGCCGCCGGGGCTGCGGCCGTGGCTGTCAACGCCCGAGACGGCAACGTCGTGTTCGCGGCCGTGCTGCTGGCCGTGTTCGCGGTTGTCGGCTGGTGGTCCTGGCCCGGTCGGCCAGGGTCGCACCTGACCCACGCCGAGGCCCAGGCTGGCGCTGGCGACGACGACGTCATCGTGTACTGGCGCCCCGGTTGAACCCACTGCGCGGTGCTGAAGGTCGGCCTTCGCAGCGCCCGCCATGACGTGTCATGGGTGAACATCTGGAAGGATCGAGCGGCGGCGAAGTTCGTAGCCTCCTATCGGGACGGCAACGAGACCGTGCCCACCGCCGTCACCGGTTCGGGCCGGATGCTCGACGCCTCGGCCGGGGTCATCCGCGCTCACCTCGCTGCGAGCAA
>JAOTYQ010000200.1 GCA_029861725.1 Acidimicrobiia bacterium
CAACCGAAGTTTGTCGATTTGCTGGGCCATCTCGACACGATAGCCTCCAAAACGCGCCGCTCGCACCAGGTGATTGAGCCAGCTCCAAGCAGCTAGCAGACGATCTGAACGACCACCTGCAGGCCGATCAAAATCAAGATCTCGGCCAGGCCGAATCCGGCGAGCGCCCCCGGCAACGGGGGCAGGGATCGACGTAGTGGGGTGACCACCGGATCGGTCACCGCGACGGCCAGATCACGCACTCCAGAGGCCGGTGAGCCGCTGCTAATGGGGAAGAACGACATCACCATGCGCAGCAGGAAGATGAACTGGAAGGCGAGGAGGAAGATACAGAACAGGCGCATACCCACCGGCGATCGTAGCGCCGCTAGGAGTCGTAGCCGCGCTGCTCCATGCGTCTCCGGTCCTCGTCGGAGACCTCTACCTCCTGGGGCGTGAGCAAAAACACCTGGGAGGCAATCTTCTCCATGCTTCCGTCGAGCGCGTAGCAGATGCCGCTGGCGAAATCGATGAGCCGGCGTGCCAGGTCGCGCTCGATGTCCTGGAGGTTCATGATCACGGGCACCTGAGCCTTGAACTCGTCGGCCAGCGTCTTGGCGTCACCGAAGGACTGGGGTGACAGGGCACGGGGCTTCACGAATCGGATCCCTTCGTTTCTGGGCTCGGGCTCGGCGGCCTGCTCTGGTGCCGGCGGCTCGGGCACCGTCTCGGTGGGAACCGAACGGACGGTCACGCCGTCGTCGGCCTGATCGGTCATGGCCGGGGGCACGGCGCGAAGCGGAGGTGCCGATTCTCGCGGGTCGAAGTCGTGACGGCCCCGCGGCGAGCGGACCAGGTCGGGGTCTTCGTCATCGATCGAGATCTTCCGTCGCCCGAACTCGGGACGGGCATCGTCGGGAGTGGGCGCCGGGGGCGACAACCAGTCGGGCCGCCGCCGCTGAGCGTGGGGATCGAGACCGTTCCCACCGTCGGTGAGCCGCCGCTGGTCGCTGGCCGGGGCCGCCGGCGGCTCGTCGGCCGGGCCGGCCTCGGCGGTGGCCTCGTCGGCGCTGTCGGTGAGATCGATGTCGGCGTGGGCCGAGTCGTACAGGTAGCTGTCCTCGTAGTCCTCGTCGGGACCGAGGCCCATGTAGGTCAGGACATTGCGCAACATTGACATCAGGACACTCCTTGTGGTCCGAGTGTAGTTTCCAGCGCCGCCGCTCCTCCGCGATGGTTCCTACCTCGGCGGTCGGGGGCCGAACAGCACCGACCCGACCCTGATCATCGTCGCGCCCTCGGCGATCGCCAGCTCGTAGTCGGCCGACATCCCCATCGAGAGCTCGTCTACCTCGCACGACGCGGCCAGCCTACGCAGCCGGGCGAAGGCCGGTCGCGGGTCTTCGTCCTGCGAGGTCGGTCCTATCGTCATCAAGCCTCGCACGTCGAGCCCTCGCCCCCGTGCCCGCTCCACCCGCGCCGCCGTGTCCGAGGGATCACAGCCCGCCTTCTGGGCCTCACCGGTCGTGTTGACCTGGATCAGCACGGCATCGCCCGGTGACCGCTTGGCGATCTCGTCGATGACGGAGTCCCGGTCGACGGTCTGCCAGAGGTGCACCGCTCCCGCCAGCAACTTGACCTTGTTGCGCTGGAGACCGCCGATGAAGTGCCAGCGGACCCGGGTCCCGCCGGCAGCCGCCAGTTCGCTGCGCTTGGCCAGCAGTTCCTGGGCGTAGTTCTCGCCGATGTCCTCGAGACCGGCGTCGACGGCCCGGCGAACCAGCTCCGCCGGGAAGGCCTTGGTGACCGCGACGATCGTCAGCGTGTCGAGGTCGGCCCCAGCGGCCGTGACCCGCTCGGTCAGCTCCGACCACCGCCGTTGGATCGTCGCCACATCGGGAAGCCCGCCGACCATCGGCCTCAGCTCCCCTCACCGTCGGCGATCCACACGACCGCTGCCTGTCGATCGGGCTCGCCCCGGGTTCGGTGGCTGAAGTAGCCCGCCCCGCTCGTGCACGGCACGGGGCGGGGCGGTGGCGGCCATCCCGCCCGCCGGCAGGCGACCACCACCGCCTCCGGCACATCGAGGGCCGGGGTACCCCACGAGGTGCGAGAGCGGACCGACTCACCGAGGTTGGCAGCGGCGAGGTCGAGCTCGACAGCTCCGAACTCGTAGGCCTCGGGGTTGATGCACGGTCCGAGCAGGGTGGCGACCGGCCTGGCCCCTGCGGCCTCGAGCTGGGCGGCCGCAGCGTCGATGACGCCGGCCAGTATTCCTCGCCAGCCGGCGTGAGCGACGGCCACACCACGATCGGCGACGAGCACGACCGGGGCGCAGTCGGCTGTCATGACGGCCAGCGGGCACCCCGGCATCGTGGTGACGGCCCCGTCGGCCTCGGTGCCTGCCGCCTCGCCGGGCGCCGCGACGGTCACCACCTCGCCGCCGTGTACCTGGCGGAGCCAGGTCCACGGCCGGTCGACGATGGCCCGGCGCCGGGCGTCGAGCTCGGCCTGCGGCCCGTCGATAGCGAAGTCGCCGTCGGCCCGGTCGGTGAACACGACGGTGACCGGGCCGTCCGGTGTGGCTACCGACTGCGTGCGGGCCACCTCGTGCGGGCTTACTTCAGGAACGACGGGACGTCGAACTCGTCGTCGAGGTCGTCCTCCGACTCCCCGAACAGATCGATCGTCGGCTCAGCGGTTGCGGGTTGCACAGCTGGCGGTTGCGGAGCCGGTGGTTGCGGAGCCGGTGGGGGTGGCGGACTGGCCATCGGCCGAGCATGGACCGGGGCGGGGGTGGGCGCGCTCCGGTCGCTGGCGGCGAACATGTCGTCCAAGCCGTGGTCGCGGCCGAGGTCCTCGAACCGGTCGAACCCGGCGGCAATAACCGTGACTCGTATCTCGTCGGCGAGGTTCTCGTCGACGACCGTCCCGAAGATGATGTTGGCCTCGGCGTGGGCGACGTCGTGGATTATCTCGGCCGCCTCGTTCACCTCGAACAAGCCGAGCTCGCTCGACCCCGCGATCGTCAACAGGATGCCCCGTGCGCCGTCGATCGATGCCTCCAGGAGCGGGCTGGCGATGGCGGCACGGGCGGCGGCCAGTGCCCGGCCCTCGCCCGCGGCCCGGCCGATGCCCATCAATGCGCTGCCGGCGTCGTGCATGATCATGCGCACGTCGGCGAAGTCGGTGTTGATCAGGCCGGGGGTGGTGATCAGATCGGCGATGCCAGATACGCCCTGGAGCAGGATCTCGTCGGCCATCCGAAACGCGTTCACCATCGACGTCTTCTCGTCGGCGATCGACAGCAACCGGTCGTTCGGGATGACGATCTGGGTGTCGACCTTCTCCTTCAGCCGATTGATGCCGGCATCGGCCTGGGCGGCGCGGCGCTTGCCCTCGAAGCCGAAGGGGCGCGTGATGACCGCGATCGTCAGTCCCCCTTGGCTCTTGGCCACCTCCGCGATCACCGGTGCGGCGCCAGTGCCGGTCCCACCGCCCTCCCCGGCGGTGATGAACACCATGTCGGCCCCGTCGAGGGCGGCGCTGATCTCATCGCGGTGAGCCTCGGCCGCTTGCTGCCCGATCGCCGGGTCGCTCCCTGCGCCGAGACCCCTGGTCAGCTCGCGGCCGATGTGGATCTTGGTCTCGGCGTCGCTCATGAGGAGCGCCTGGGCGTCGGTGTTGACGGCGACGAACTCGACGCCCCGCAGGCCGGCGTCGATCATCCGGTTGACGGCGTTGCAGCCGCCACCCCCCACGCCGACGACTTTCACCATTGCCACGTAGTTCTGGGTGCTCATAAGGTGCGGTGTCCTCTGCCGTCGGTTGTCGCATCCCGACCGGACTGCCATGCCGTGCTGGCCCGCCGGGCCGGGTGACTCGATATCACGATCGCAGCTAACCCTAGCAGCCGACCAGGTCGTCACCGGGTTCTTCGGAAGGGGCTGTGGTCGCCGTGCGACGGACCGTGGGCGCCGCCGGGACCCGCACGTCGATCACGTCGAGGCAGGCCAAATCGACGCGGACGAGGATGGTCTCGAGGGCGGCCAACTTGTCGTCGATATCCCGAAGGTCGCCGAGGTTGGCCCGACCCCCGACGGTCAGCTCGAGCACGAGCTGACCGTCGGCGACGGCTATCGCTCGCGTCGCCTCGGCGACCGCCGGGGTCAGCCCGTCGACCAGGGCCACCACCGACATCGCCTCGTCGGTGACCAGTTGGCCCGGTACACCCGAGGCCTCGACCCCGGACACGGGCAGGAAGCCCGGCGGCCGCTCGGGCACCAGCTCGAGCTGCTGCCCGGTGCGGTCGATGACGACGTGGCGCGTCCCGCTCGGGATGGCGACGATCCCGACCCGCTCGACGACCACGATCGTGACGCTGCCGTTCCATGCCCGGTCGATCGTGGCCTCGGCCACCCACGGGACCCGCTCGACCGCACCGGTCGCCCGACCGAGGTCGATCTCGACGAGGGGCTCACCGATCTCGATGCCCGACGCGGTCACGATCTGCTGAGGATCGGCCCTCTGAGCCCCGGTGACCGCCACCGCTTCGATGTCGAGCCACGAGCTCTTGGCGACACCGATGGCGCCGATCGCGAGCGAGGCCACCAGCGTGAGGCCGGCGACCAACCAGAGCCTCCGCAGGCCCTCCCGACGGGCGACGCTGGCCCGGCGGGCCTGCATCCGAGGGTCGACGCCACGCCCGCGGCGAGACGTGACCGTGGTCATCGGCGGGTCCTCAGCCGCTGGGGCTCATCGAGTCTGGTCATCGGATCGGCGGGCGCGTACCGGCGGCTCACTCGGCTCGACCATCTGCTCGCCCGCTCCATCATTGACAGCTCCCGCCTCAGCGGGGGCGGATGGTCCCGCGCCCGCACCGGGGGTCGGCAGCTCGAAACCGATCAACAGGTTCTCGCACTGCAGCTCCACGCCGAAGGTGTCCCGTACGCGGGCGCGGACCGCCTCGATCACTCGGCGGACGTCGTCGGCCGAGCCGTCGGGGTCGGCCTGGATGAAGTTGGCGTGCTTGGTCGACACCTCGGCCGTACCGATCCGGTAACCCTTCAGACCGGCTTCGTCGATCAGCCGGCCAGCCGAGTCACCGGGTGGGTTCGTGAACACGCTCCCCGCGTTTTGGCCGCCCGGTTGGTTGGCCCGCCGCCACCGGACGATCTCGCTGATCTCGGTCTCGGAGCGGGCCCGGTCGCCCTCGGCCAGCTCCAGCTCGGCGAAGAGCACGACCTCGTCGACCCGCACCGCGCTGTGCCGGTAGGCGAGATCCAGATCGGCCGAGCGCCGCTCGACCGGTCCGCCGAGATGGAGGTCGAACACGCTGACCCGTACGAGGGTGGCCGCCATGTCCGAACCATGACCGCCGGCGTTCATTCGCACCGCGCCCCCGACCGAGCCCGGAACACCGACCGCCCACTCGAAACCGGTCAATCCGGCCGCTGCCGTCTTCCGTGCAGCCACCGGGAGCAGGGCGGCAGCGCCGAGGCGAGCCCGGCCCGTAGCGGCATCGACGGCCACCTCGGAGAAGTCGTCATCGAGGTGGACGACCAGGCCGGGAAAACCAGCGTCGGCCACGAGCAGGTTCGAGCCCTTGCCCACCACCAGCGTTGGCAGGTCGGTGCCGGCCAGAGCGGCCGTGACCTGCTCGAGGTCTGCGACCGAGCTCGCAGCGACGTACAGCGCCGCTCGACCGCCGACCTTGTAGGTGCACATCGGAGCCAGCGGCACGCTGCGGCTGCCGAGCGGCCCGAGCCGATCGGCTACGGCGTCGAGCTGGTCGCCCAGATCGGTCATGGTCCTCGTTGCTCCAGCCGGGCCAAGACCCGACCCGGAATGGACGTGAGGTCGCCGGCTCCGAGCGTCAGACACAGATCGCCGCTCGCCAGTTCCCTGTCGAGCGCCTCGACGACCTCGTCGAGCTGCTCGATGTAGCGGACATCGGCGACGGGGTGGCCGGACCGGACCGCGTCGGCCACGAGCTCTCCGGTTATTCCGGACCGGGGTGCCTCACCCGAGGAGTAGATGCCGGTGACGATCAGGACGTCGGCGTCGACGAACGCATCGGCGAACGTTGACCACAGCTGCTCGGTGCGGCTGTACCGGTGGGGCTGGAACACGGCGACCAGGCGATCGGGGCGAAGGCTCTTGGCGGCGGCGAGAGCCGCCTCGACCTCGGTCGGCAGGTGGGCGTAGTCGTCGACCAGGTCGACACCCGCCGCCGTGCCCCGGCGCTCGAATCGGCGACCAACGCCACCGAACCCCGAGAGGGCCTCGGCCGCCCGGCCCGGCTTCACCCCCAGCTCGGCCGCCATCGCCAGTGCGGCCACCGCATTGCGAGCGTTGTGCATGCCGGGCTGGCGGAGCCGGATCTCGACCTTCGTGTCACCCGGTCCGATCACCGACACGGTGATGCCGCTCGGTGTCGGAGCAGGATCGACGATCCGCCAGTCAGCCTGCTCGCTCGTGCCGTAGGTGACGCAGCCGGCGCGCTCGACCAGCTGCGCCGAACCTGGATCGTCGAGACAGACCACGCGCGGGCCCTCCGTCTGCTCGACGAAGCGGACGAACGCATCCTGGAGCGCGTCGAAGCCGCCGTAGTGCTCGAGATGGTCCGGCTCGACGTTGGTGACGATCACGCCATGGGCGTCGAGCTCGACGAACGTCCCGTCGCTCTCGTCGGCCTCAACCACCAGCAGGGGACCTGCGCCGACGGCGGCTCCGGTCCCGAGGTCACGCAGGTCGCCCCCGACGATGAACGCCGGGTCGAGACCCGCCCCCCGCAGGGCCGTGGTCAGCATGGCCGACGTGGTCGTCTTGCCATGGGTCCCGGCGACGGCCACGGTCCGCCAGGCTCGGGTGATGGCCGTCAGGATCTCGGCCCGACGGAGCACGGGGATGTCGCGGCGGCGAGCCTCGATGAGCTCGGGGTTCTCAGCGGGGACCGCGGTCGAGTGGGCGACGACATCGACGTCGCCGACGTTTTCGGCGCGATGGCCGATCTCCACTGTCGCACCACCGTCGATCAGGCGCTCCAGGGCGACCGAGCGCCCCAGATCGGAGCCACTCACCCGATGACCGGTGCCGAGCAGGATCTCGGCGATGGCGCTCATGCCGGCTCCACCGATTCCGAGGAGGTGCACGCGTCGAGGCTGGCTCAAATCGATCGTCGAATCGGCGTGATCGACGCCTGGCTCAGGGCTGGTGGGCATCGGCGCTTGCTCCGTTCTGGCCGCCGTCCTCGCCGGCCGGCTCGACATCGAGTCCGCCTTGTTCGACGACGAGCTCGGCCACCGCCCGAGCCGCGTTCGGCCTGGCCACCGATCTGGCCGCGGCTGCCATCTTGGCGCGACGACCGGGATCGTCAACCAGGGGCGCCAGCTCATCGACGAGGCGCTCGACGGTGAGCTCGGCATCGTCGACGAGCAGTGCGCCGCCAACCTCGAGCAGCTCAGCAGCGTTGGCCCGCTGGTGATCGCGGGGTGCTATCGGCAGGGGGACGAGCACGGCCGGTAGACCGGCGATGCTCAGCTCGGCCACCGTCGACGCTCCCGCCCGACACACTGCGAGGTCGGCGCCGACCAGCAGCAGCGGCATGCGGTCCTCGTACTCGACGAGCTGGTACAGGAGCTCGCCCGTCTCGACCTCGGGCGGCGGGCTCGCAAAGCTCGGCCAGTCGCGCCGCCCGACCACGTGCCGGATCGCCACATCGCGCCGGTCCGCCCATCGGCGAGCGAGCTCGTGCACCGCGTCGTTGACGCTCGTCGCCCCGAGCGATCCGGACCACACCGCGATCACCGTGCGGTCCGTCGCGTCGCCGGACGGCTCGGTCAGTCCGAGGGCGGTTCGGGCTGCGTCCGGCTCGCCGCGCTCGACAGCGGCTACGACCGAGGCGAGGCTTGGGTTGCCGGTCAGGACGCCGTTGGGGAGGTCGGTGTCGGGAAAGGGCAGGGCACACACCCTCGCCCAGCGACCCATCAGCCGGTTGACGGCGCTGCTCCTCGCGTTTTGCTCGGTTACCACGAGCGGAACCCGCAAGACCACGGCCGCCATCGACACGGCGAAGGCCGCATAGCCCCCGAGACAGAGCACGACCCGGGGGCGGTGGCGGAGGACGAGCCAGAACCCCTTGACCACCCCAGCCAGCAGGGAGAAGACGGCCCCGACGCTCGCCGGGCTCAGGCGCCGCTCGATGCCCCGGCCCGGGAGCAGGTCGATGGAGAACCCGGCATCGGCGACCATCTGGCCCTCGTTGCCCCGCTGCCCGCCGACGAAGTGCACGTTGCTCCGGGGAACGCCCGACGAAACGAGGGCTTCGGCCACGGCGATACCGGGGTTGGTGTGGCCGGCGGTACCGCCGCCGGTGATCACGATGCGAGGAGATCTGCCTGCCATGGATGCTCACTTGTTGTCGAACGACGTGCACCACCGATGCACGGCGGCCCCCCGAGGTGGAACCGCCGTCGTGCCCGCGACCCCGGCCGATCGCCCGAAGCATGGAGTCGTGGACAGTTCACCGCTGCCGCCCTCAAGCACGAGCCCGTCGGGACACGCCCGTGAGAAGACCGGCAGCGGCGAGCGTCGTCACCAGACTAGAGCCTCCGGCCGACACGAAGGGCAAGGGCTCGCCGGTGATCGGCAGGACGCCGAGCACCATGCCGATGTTCAGGAACGCCTGGATCAGAAGCCACGATGTGATGCCAGCGGCCAGGAGGGTGCCGAACCGATCGGGAGCCGAAATCGCGGTCTTGAACCCGAACCAGGCGATAAGGAGGAAGCCGCCGATCAGGGCGCTCGCCCCGATCAGGCCGACCTCTTCAGCAACGATGGCGAAGATGAAGTCGGTGTGGGCGAACGGGAGGAAGCCCCACTTCGCTCGGCTGGCGCCGAGGCCGACACCGAACAGCCCTCCCGAGGCGATCCCGACCTGGCTCTGGATCGCTTGCAGCCCGTCGCCGAGCGGATCCTCCCACGGATTGAGGAACGACAGCAGCCGCCGGCGCCGGTATGGCGCCAGATAGGCGAGGGCCGCCGCCCCTACGAACGCCACGCTCAGCCAGGCCAGCAGGCTGCGCATGCGGGCGCCGGCAACGAAC
>JAOTYQ010000201.1 GCA_029861725.1 Acidimicrobiia bacterium
AATCACCCGAGGCGATGCGGGTCGTCGTCATCGGCGAGGTCACAGGCGATGGCGAGCGACCTGAGACTCTCGTCGAGGACAGTGACGTCACCCGTCAAGTCGTAGATTCGCTGCCGGCCAGCAGCAGCCAACCCATGCGCAGCTGCTCGTCGCCCCGAAGGGAGGAGGTCATGACCCGGATGGTCGATCGCTCGATCGGCCGCGTCCAGCGCAACGACGAGCGCGTCATGGTCATGACTAGCCATCGCCTCCACGAGCAGCTGGCGCGCTGCCACGTACGCCTCAGCCGCCTGTCGTCTGAGGACCTCGACGTCCGCTGGCTCACCCGACATGGTGAAAACCCGCCCACCAGTATGGGTGTTCGGCCCGTATCCGGCTGGCCCAGATCGACCGTGCTGCGCCCGGGACGGCGGTGACGACAGGGCCCATCACGTCGGGGTACTCATCGACCAGCTGGCCGTTGGTACGAGTACGGATCCAACGCTGCGCGCTGGCGAGCGCGGTGACGGGCGAACAACCGTCGCTGAGCAAGGACTCCAGCTTCGCGAGCAGCAGGGTCGTCTCGACGGCATCGGGGATCGGCCATTGTGTGGCGATCACACGCGCCGCTCCTGCCTCGAGGAAGGCAGCCGCCAGCCCGATGGCCTCATCCGGCAAGCGCCGCCCGATGCGGGACGTCTCGCATGCAGCAAGGATCGCCAGCTGGACCCGTCCCAAGTCGAGCTGCCGGACCTCGGCGGCCGTCAAGCTGGTCTCGGCGTCTGTCATCACACTGGCCTCGGGGTCGTCGATCACCATGCGGCCGTGCGCCTCCAGTTGCAGCGAGCCGGAAGGCGTCGCGATCAGCGTGCGAAGGCTGACGCGTTCCGGCCTCGGCACCGGGACGTCGGGGGTGACCATCGCCGCAGCAGGCACGATCGAGAGCGCCCAGCGCTCGACCGCCCACTTGCGTTGGCCGGTGCCGTCATCGACCCACCAAGCGCCTGCCATCGGGAGCAAGCCGAGTGCACCGGTCGGCACCACCTTGAGGCGATCTCCGTCGATCCCAGCCCGAGCAAGCGGTCGAAGCAGCACGGCCCCAACCCAGCCAAGGACGTCGTCGATCTCGGCCCGCCAGGCGGCGACGTCACGACTCCGACGTTCGAGAGCGTCCTGGAAGCGACGGGCCCACCTGGACGCAGCCGAGGTCGACGCGCCCGGCAACTCCACGACGCGAGGGCCCCGCTCGTCGAGCGCGAGCGCCCGCCCGTCATCGGGACCGGTCGTGAGATAGACAAGCGGTTGCCGCTCCGAGAGCTCACGCAGATCCTGGCCTGTCGGTGGAGTTCGGCCACCGCAGAGGAGCTTGGCCCGGGACCGCTCGACCCGGAGGGCACCCCCCAGCGGGTCGTCGACCCTGGCGAACGCGTAGCCGGACCGAGCGACCAGGTTGCGGGCATGCTCCACCCAGTGAGCCCGGCCCGAACGAGTCGCTTGTCCGGCCACGAGCTCGTCCACCCGAGAGAGCCCGATTTCGGCCGCTTCGGTCGCCATCGCCCAGTCCCTTGTCTGTTCGGCCCACCAGAACCATCCTCGTGCGGCGATCAGGGCCGCCTCCGGCCGGTTCCGGGCCCTGGCAGCCTCCCGGTAGAGGTCGACGGCCTCTGGGCTCTCGCCCCGGCCCTCGAAGGTGGCTTGGTTCACCAGGGCGAGGGCGAGATCGCTGGTGCGCTCCACCCACGCTCCGCTGCCAGGAGCGGTGGCGGCACGCGCCACCGACGCCCAGTGCACCGCAGAACGAGCGCGGTCTGGGTCCCGCCGATGACGTGAGCCGTGAAGGTACACGGCAAAGAGGAGTGCTGCCGCTGTTCCGTTGTCCTTCGCCTCGTCCTCGAGCCCTGTCGACGCCACGAGCTCTTCGAGCTCGACAACGTCGAGACCGTCGTCGGACCGACGTGCGCTGTCGCGCAAGAGGTTCAGCCAGTTGAGAACGAGTCGCGTGCGGACCGGAGCGCTCGGCGGCACGGATCTCCACGCCCGAGCGCTCAGCTCGACCGGCCGGCGAAGCCTGTTCGGGTCGGGGTCGAGTCGTTCTCGGTCGAGCAGGACCTGAGCGAGGTTGGTGAGCACAGGCGCTGCGAGCGGGTCACCCGTCGCCATCTCGGCGAGCATTCCCTCGAGCAGCTCCTCGGCCGCCAGGAGGTCTGAGACTCGACCCGTGACCTTGAACGACTCGCGTCGAGCCATCGCCAAAGCGTTCTGATGGCTCCTCCGCTGCCGCTCGTCGACTTGGGCCGGCACCGCCTCTTCGAGGAGCTCAACCGATTCGTGGATCTGCTCGGCGACACCTGTCCGGCGAAAGAGGTACAGCAATGCCGTCCCGAGGTTCGCCTTCGTCGTCGCCTCGTGCCGGTGGCTGTCTCCCGCCAAGGCCAGAGCCCGACGGAACGCCTCCACCGCAGCTGGGAGCGCAGCATGGTCTTGGCAGCGATGGAACTGCTCGATCTTGACATTCGCCAGCGCCGTCCACGAGGCAAGATGGTCGGGCTGCTCCTCGATCGACCGATACGCCTCCTGCTCGGCTTGGGCCAGGGCCTCTAGGTCACCCGAGCGCCGGAACCGGTCGAGCGCGTGATAGGCCGCAGTCGACGCCGACGCCATCGAGCCTCACAGAAGGGTAGACGGTATTACGCTCCAGTCTTGCAGCCCGATGACGACGCGTGCTCGGAGGGGACCAGTGGACAGTGACGACCGGATCGTCGAGGCAGCCCGTGCGGTCCGCCCCTACGTCGACGAGCTGAGCGACGAGGCTGCGGCCGTCGACGAGGCACTTGTCGAGGCACTCGGCCTACCACCGCCGGAGCGGGACGAGCTGATCGTCGAGATCTTCGACTCGTCGGATGAGTTGCGCGACTGGTTCGCTGCGTTCGTCGAGACCGGCCTGCCGCCCGATGTCGTCGGCATCCGGGAACGAGCCATCGAGCCACTCCCAGGTCCGGGCGGGCCGGTCGAGCCGCTGCGGTACGCCTGTCCGAATCAGGACTACGTCGTCTACAAGACGAGCGTCGGCCGCTACCGGTGCCCGACCCATCGAATCCCGCTCGTGCAGCAGGAAGCGTCGGGGCCCTGAGCAACAGCTGCCCGGTCAGCAGGCGAATCAGTCCCTTGTTTGGACAGGACGACGGAGGCCCAGGAAGGCCTCAGATCGTGGCCGGCTTGTCGTGGTTGGCCAGCCGACGACCGATCCAGTCGGCCAGATCGGGGGTCACGCCATCGACCGGTTCGGTGAGTACCCGAAGCAGAGCGTCGTCGTCGGCGAGGCTCACGAGATCGTCACCCAGCTCGCGGGTGGCATCGATCTGCTGCGCCAACAACTTGGCGAGATGAGGTCGCCTGGCGAGCTCGACGGCCGGGGTCGGCCAGCGCAAGGTGCTTGAGTGACCGGGGATTGGACTCCATCAGTGCGAGGGTAGGGTCGCAGCTCGTGGTCTTGCTCACCCGCCGTCGTCGCCTCGACGACCCGGATCGCTGCGGCTTCCCGCAGCGCTCTGGCCTCTGCGGTCGAGGCCGCGCCGAGCTCCTCCACCGCCTCGACAACGTCGTCGAGGGTGAGTCCGGCGAGCTTCTCGGTCGCAGCTTGACGGTCACTTTCGACGACACGTTCCGGCCGTTGGGGGCCGTCCTGCAGGACCGCCTCCCAATACCGGGCCTGGGCTTCGGCACCAGGCTGAGGAAGCGGAGCGGAAACCGCGAACGTCTTCTCGAGGAACAAGTACTCGAGTGGCCGACCGGGGCGACCCATCACGTCGGTCAACGGCCCGTATTGCACCTCGAAGCTGTGGGCTACCCACTCCCGGTCGGCGGCCACCAGATAGGTGACGCGGACGTCGGCGAAGATCGTCTGGATCCCCTCCAAGAGCTCGACGACGTAGGACGGCTGGCAGCGATCGAGGTTGTCGATGAAGACAAGCACCGGCCGCTTCACTCGCTTGACCAGCTCGCCGTCTTCGCGTGGATCCGGCGGAACGGGTCCCCGCCCAAGCTCATTAGGGCATTGCCGCCCGGGGCGAGCCAATGAGCAGCGAGGAGCGCACCCCGCGGTAGGTGGCCACGGCCGCAGCGACCGCGGCGGACAGTGCCAACCAGCTGGCCAGCGCCGTCTGGGCAATTGCCAGGCGGTCGAGGACCACCGGGCCGAACCCGACGAGCACGGCGACGAACCCGGCAGCGAGGGCCAGGGCCAGGACCGGCAACCGCCATCGCCACCACCAGATCGACAACCGTCGGCCGAGCGACAGTGGGCGGCCTCCCTCATGGTGCCGGGCCTCCTGATACATGCGGTCCATCACCACCACCAGGGTGGTGCCGTCCGCTGATGCTGCTAAGCGTCGAAGGTGACGAAGAGCCACGGGCCGAAGGCCTCCAACCCGACGTCCTCGTCCGACGGTCCCGACTCGGCCGGCACCGACCGTCTGGCCGATTCTTCCTCGAGGCTCAGGCCCAGGAACCCGGCCAGGGGGGTCTTGCCCGCCCCCACGGCCGAAGAGCTGAACCAGGATCGAGCCCGTTCCGAAGGCCCGACTTGGCGAAGCCCTCCCGATCGAGCAGATCGATCGTCGCCAGTGTGTCGGCGATCAGCTTGGCGTCCCGCGAGCCCTGGACCCCGTTCACGACGTCGACCTCGTCCTGTCGGAAATGGTCTCAGGGTCCGGGGAGGTCACGGCGCGAAGCGCGGTGTCCAGGCCGGCCTGCTCGAACAGCCCGCGCTGTGAGCTGGTCGAGTTTGCCGAGTCCGTACAGGAACAATCTGCCGTGTAGCTCCCGATCGTCGGCCCCCAACTGGTCGACCCGGGCCTCGTCGACGAGACCTTGCACCGCGCCAATCCACTCCCCCGGCAGCCGCCGGACGGACTGCGGGTCGAGGGACATCTCGGCGGCCGCGAGCACCTCGAT
Source organism: Acidimicrobiia bacterium (assembly GCA_029861725.1). GTDB lineage: Bacteria > Actinomycetota > Acidimicrobiia > Acidimicrobiales > SZUA-35 > CADEDH01. The sequence continues at coordinate 4,933 of JAOTYQ010000201.1, forward strand.
CGCCTTGACCCTGTCCGGATAGCCCGAGTGGCTCGACCACAGGTCGGAGGAGAGGCCGACGGCTGACTCGGGTCGAGCCCCTCGCCTGAACCATTCACCGTGGGCCGTCGGCCGGATCGGGGTCCCTGCTGATCGTGACCGGCCCGCCCGGGCCGGGGAGGTCGACGATCGCCCGGCTGCTGGCCGGCCGTCCCGAGCGGAGCGTCCTGGTCGCGAGCCGGACCGGTCATGGCTTCGACGACGAGGTGGCGACGGCCAAGATGCACGCCGAGTTCCGCTGCGACCATCCCTGGTCGTTACGTGCTGACAACTCTCCGGCGTCGGCCGCCGATCTCGTCGAGAGGCTGGCCGACTACGTAGATCCTGCAACATCGAAGCCGGGATGCTCGGTTGGCCAGACTGGATGCCCTCTGACCTGCTCTTTCTTGTCGGGCTGGGGAGATTTGAACTCCCGGCCTCTTGACGCCCAGTCATTCCGGAGCTGGTTAGCAGGGCCGTCAGGCCGCTTGGGGAGCCGGTCGTGCATCCCGCCGAGTCCACCGAAGTCCACGGTGATTGACACCCAGTTAGACACCCAAAAGACCGGCTTCGACTCGCCGGCTCCCCGACTCCGCGACTCCGCGACTCCGCGACGGATTCGGCCGTCCGCCTCCTTGCCAATCAATCCCACACGAGTACGACGTCGCTGACGTGGTCAAGCGGTTCGTCGGCTTGGTCGCTCACGGTGATCTGATAGGTCCCTCCCGGCAGATCGAGCTCCACCCGATAACCGTCGCCGTGGCGAGGGATACCGAGGCTGCCGCGGCGGACGTTCCGCTCGAGATCCACGACCTCGACATGGAGATCGCGTTGCAGGTCGTGGTGGCGGACGACGACCTCCACGGGTTGGTCTGAAGTGACAACGGCGGGTAGGTCTAGTGCCAATGCCTCCGTTTCGGTCCGTAGTGCCGGGAGGTCCATCGATGGCTCCAACGATGGCAGTAGCTGTGCCAGTGTCGCATCGCCATTCTGCAGCGCGGCGTGCTTCCCCGGTACCCAACGGGCCAGTGCATCATTGCCCCACTCCGCCGGTAGGGCGGCGAAGCTCGGTACTCGGCCGTCGCCGCCGTGGCTCCGATGGCCGATTGTGCTCCGCGGTACGAGGCGATCGCCGTCAACGATCGCGGCGACTGCGGTCGACTGGCTCTTTCCGGCGATGGCGCAGAGGCTGTACAGGGGGTCACGGCCCCTCGCGATCAGTTCGTCAATCGGGGCCCTCAGCTCGCGATGGAACTCGAGCCCCGCCAGCACGCGGTCGGGGTCGACGTCAGGCAGGCCGATGTCCTCGATTCGCTGCTCGGCCCCCTCCTCACCAAGGCACGGATAGGTAGGTAGTAGCTGGTAGACGGAGGTGAGCGAGGCGAGGGTTGCATCGAGCTCGATCGGCAGCGGTCCGAACCGATAGCCGTTCACTAGAGCGAGAGCAGCATCGAACGCGCCGCGGTGGGGGGTGCCAATCGTCACGAGCCGCCGAGTAACTGCGTCCCCACCGAGCTTGTCGACAAACCATCGGGCTACGAGACCACCCATGGAATGACAGATCAGCTGCACCATGGCCTCGGGCTGGCCTGCCTTTCGCCACGCCTTCAGCTCCTTGTCCACCACGTCCGCAAGCAGCGTGGCGTTGTATCGGTTCGACAGGCGCCAGTCGTAGGCGAACGCAACGAGCCCCTGCCCCAACCGGCGGCCGAACCTCTGGGCTAGCCGGTTGAGGAGGGTGCTGTAGACGTCGACGGTCCAGAAACCTGGGACGACATGAACCTCACCGATCAACGCCCGAGCCTCAATCCCATCACGTGGTGCGCGCTCGCCGTCGTCGTCGAGCGTCAGCTGCTGCTGCGATAGGTTCCTGAGGGTTCTCCGCAGCGAGCGGGCCGAGAAGTCCCAAACCGGCCCCTCATCGTCGGCCAGGACCGAACCGAGGATGCCGGGGACGACTACCAAGAGGTCGTTGCCCTCGACCGCGTGGATCTGGCTTACGCTCATGAATCCGAGACTATGTCCGCCACGGATGACCCCGCTGACCGCTGGGCCATGAGCCTCGCCCAGACCGCCAACCTCGCTAGCGACGCGCTCGCTGCCGGCGATGTCGGCTCGCTCGACGATGCCGTCCGCCTGGGTCGCGAGCTGCTCGCGACGGCGACCGATGACGAGCAACGGTTGGCGGCGAGGATCAACCTGTCGTGTGACTTGGCGAGTCGCTGCACCCTCCGACAATCGGCTGGCGACCTGGAAGAGGCCATCGACCTGCTCGAGGCGGTCGAGACCACCACCGTCGATGACCGGGCAACAGTGGCTGCCAACCTCGCTTCGCGACTGCTCCTTCGCTACGAGCTCAATGGCGACCTCGACACGCTGCAGCGAGCGATCGACGTCGTGGCAGGAATCGACCTCCCGAAGGTAGATCCCGGCACAGCTGCAATCGTGGCCGCCAACCTGGCCACGGCGAAGTCGATCTTGGCGACCCACACCGGCGACATCGACGATCTCGCGGAAGCGGCGGAAGGCTACCGAGACGCGTTGGCCATCCTCGCTGCCGGCGACCCTCGCCGGGGTGGCCTCACCGCCAACCTCGCCAACGCCTTGGTTGACTTGTACCAGTCGGGACGGGGCGACGAGCTCCTCGACCAAGCGGCAGAGGCCCTCGATCAAAACATCCCGCTTCGAGCTGCCGACATCGGTCGGATCGCCCAGACCGAGGTGAACGTCCATCTGCTGCGCTACGAGCGGGATCACAACCCAGCCGATCTGGACCGGGCAGTCGAGCTCGCAACAGCTGCCGCCAAGCGCTCAGAAGACCGGAGTTTGGGTCACTGGGAGGTGTTGAACGCGCTCGCGGTGGCGCTACACGGCCGCTACTCCCACCGCGGCGACCCAGCTGATCTCCATGAGGCGATCGCGGTCGCCGAGGCGGCGCTCGGTGCGGCACCGCAGCGGTCACCGTCGACGCCCGGCCTCGTCAGTAACTACTCGATGATGATGGGATCCCGGTTCGAGCTGACTGGCAACAGCGACGACCTCGATCGAAGCATCGACGTTCTCAGCGGGGTCCTGGCAACCGGTGATGTGCCGCTGGACGAGCAACCGGCACTACTCAACAACCTCTCAGCCTCGCTCGCGGCGCGCTTTCGACATAGTGAGGACCTTGCCGTCTACGAGATGGCCGACGCCCGCTTGCGCGACGCGATCAACTTGACACCACCAGGCTCGCCCGGACTGGCTATACGGCTGGATGCGCTCGGAGCCCTGGCGATCGAAGCCTGGGCGCAGACCAGCGTTCCCGGCCACTTGGAGGCGTCGATCAACGCTGGCGAGCGAGCGCTCGACGAGACATCACCAACGTCGGCCGATTGGCCTCGCCTCGCCACCAACCAGGCCGCGCGACTCCTGATCCGCGCCGAAGACACCGGTGACATCGGCGACGGTCGTCGTGCGGCCAGCCTTCTCGACCGAGCGAGATCGTCCTCGCCAGAGACCAGCCAGACATGGGCGACCGCAACATTCCACTTGGCCCGCGCCCTCCACTGGTTATGCGAAGCAGACGAGCAGCTGGAGTTCGACGGCCGATCAGGGCGCAACCTGAGGCAGTACGCCGTCGATCTGTGGGACAGCTGCTGCGCCACTGGATGGGACGACATCGTGATCCATGCCGCTCGACAACTGGGGCAGATCGCAACCGAGATCGGGCAATGGCCGCAGGCCAAGGCGGCGTTCGAAGTCGCTCTCGAGGCCGCTGACCGACAAACTGCGCAACGCCACCGCCGGGATGATGCCGAGCGAGCTCGCCGCGCCGTCCAAGGTATCGGCGCAGCGGCAGGAGCCGTCGCCTTGGAGATGAACGACGCTGGCGGCTCCGTGGAAGCCTTGGAACGAGCGAGCGCCGTCCTGCTGCGCAGTGCACTCGAACAACGACCGGAGGCCTCCTCACGCACTCCCGTCAGCGCGCTGGCATTAACAGAGATCGTGCATGTCGCCGCGACTCCACTTGGAGGCTTTGCGGTCGCCGGTCTCGTCGACGGCGACGCCACCTATCGAGCCCAGAACTTCGCGCCACTCCCAGCCCTGACACCAGAAGCCGTCTCCGAAGTGCTGGCC
>JAOTYQ010000202.1 GCA_029861725.1 Acidimicrobiia bacterium
TAGCGAGGCACGATGTGTGTGTGTAGGCGGACCACGTCCTGCCAGCCTGCAGAGCGGTTGGCTTGGAACAGGACGGCTAGTCGAGTTCTTCGACCGCTGGGCCGATCTGATGACCTTCACCCTTGAACCTGTCGTTACAGACGACGATCTCGCCGGGTTCGTGCCCAGAGTTCAGTAGACGGGGTCCAGCTCCAGGATCGGGCACGCTCGTCGGGCGTGACGCGAGCGACAGCCCGGAAATCCCGAGCCGACCACGACCAACGCCTCAGGCCCATTCCGGGAGGCTCTTGGACGATGATTTGAAGTGTCGACGACTCGGCGTGACTACCCGCGACCTGTGGACACCTGTCGGTGGAGCGTCAATCGGTGCCGACGTCTCGCCTCATCAGTGTCTCGGCATCCAGAGGTGGGAACGGGTCGAGCGAGAACAGCGCCTCCACCGGGAGATCGAAGTACCGCGCGAGCTTCAGCGCCAGCGCGAGGCTGGGGCTGTACTCACCCCGTTCGATGTAGCCGATCGTCTGGTAGTGGACCCCCACCGCTGTGGCGAGATCCTTGCGGGAGAGGTTGCGCTCGGTGCGGACGAGGCGCAATCTCGAGTGGAACGGAGGGTCACTCACCGATGACCGAATCGTCGTTCGGGAGAGTCCACGTGAACACAAGACTCGGCAGCCCGTACAACAGACCCACGACGGCGAGCAATGTCCCCATCATGAGGCCGTCTTCGGCCCCGAGCCCGGCCGCCATCACCAAACCCCCGACGATGCCGAGGCTCGTTCCGGTCACGTACGGCTCCCGGAAGAGGGAACGGCGCTGCTCCAACTCACGTTCGTCGAGCCCTCGCAGCGGACGGTCCATGATGCCGTAGGTGGCGGCAGCAAGGAGTACCGAGAGTGCCGCATAGGGCGCCAAAAGGACGAGAACCGGCCACATCCGACCGGTCATCCAGCCCACGAGCGGAAACGCCGCCAGCAGCGCGAGAAACGCAGTGGCGAGCCCCCGGCGACGCTGCCGGTTCTGCAACGACCCGAACACCTCGCTCGCATACAGCCACCGGCACAGCAGTTTTCATCGCAACCGTCGCTGCCCGCTCGGCGCAGTGTCGCTTGGCGTCTGAGGTAGATCCACCTGGCATCCTCCGTACCCGACTTGAATAGCATATTTACTACAGATAGTAGGGAGAACACAACACATCCACCTGAGCGTTGCTCTCTCCGGGCCGAACGCACAACTCCGGGCAAACCGCCCGACAATGCTGGCAATCCGCTCGCCGAGCGGCACAACACACGAGGCACGAACCGAGCGCTCGACAACACTCCTCGGATGGCCTCGACCTGACTCGGTGCCTCATCGGCCAGGAGGGAGTCTGATCGCGGCCGGGTTCGGGCGGCACGTTATGCGTGGGTCGTTATGTTGCGCTCCAGGTGCTCGGGTTCGCCGGGACCCGGGCGACAGAGCGCGGCCCGGCGAACTTGTGGGCGGTGATTATCGAGCGGCTTTGGGAGTCCGTCACCTCTCGGTCACCGTGGTGTACTGATGTTGTGTCCGGGGTTGGGTTTGGGATCTCGTTGCCTCGTGCTCCCGGGCCGGGCGGCATCAACAGGTCTCGGGGCTGAACGATGTCGCCGCAGGAGCGTCACGCCCATTCCTCAGCCGACCGACAACAATGCGCGTCGACAACACCCAAGATCCGAGTCGGTACGGCATGTGCTGAGCGCCGAGGATCGCACGAACGCCCCCTTCGCTAAGGACAGCGGGTCCACCGATGCGGCCCCTCGGCAACGACGTGTTCGGTCTGGCCGTCGTGCCCGGGCACCCGATCTAGGCCAGTCCGCCAGTCATTGACTTGCGAACCAGGCTCGTTGAGAACGATGAGCGATTCGTTGAGTCTTGGGGATGCGTAGGTTGAACCGTATGACAACTCAAAGAACACTGCATCAACGTTTCCTTCCGCCCCGGGATCGAGCGGGATTTGTCAGCGCTCGGGTCGTGAGGATGGGCCGATGAGGCTTCTCAACTGGGGCTGGCGGTTCCGTCTCCGAGAACAACTCCGCTCCAGCCTGTGGGTGGTTCCCATGGTCTTCGCCATCGGCGCCGTCTTCCTCAACGACTTCGTCGAGGATGCCGCCCGGGAAATCACCATCCCCGAGGACCAACAGGTAAGCGCCGGAGCTTCGACCACCGTCCTGGCAATGATCGCCGGGTCGATGATGACCATCACTGCCATCGTCTTTTCGGTGCTCACCCTTACTGTCCAATACGCTGGAGCGACCATCTCACCCCGAGCGGTCCGAACGTTCTACCGAGACCGAGTGGTCAAAGCCTCACTCGGCATGTTCGTCGGGACCTTCACCTACTCCCTCTTTGCCATCGCGGCCGCCGACGATCCCGCAAGAAGGGTAGTTGTTGTTAGTGCCGCGGTGTGGTTGGCCGTCATCTCGACGGCCATGTTCATCGTCATGGTCAACCACGTCGGTCAAGGGCTGCGAGCCGCCAGCATGGTCCGCCGAGTCAACCAGGCCACCCACCGGGCCATCAACGAGGTCCACCCGCACCAAGCAACCATCGAAACAACCAGCCCCGATGTGCCCGCCCAGTCCGACGAGCCCGGGCGGATCATCGCCCACGACGGCGAGGCTGGATTCGTGATGGCCGTCGACTTCAAAGGCCTGGCCCGCCACGCCGCCCACCGCGGAGCCACCATCACTCTGATCCCCACCGTTGGAGAGTTCATCTCACCCGGCAGCCAGCTCTTCGCTGTGCACGAACCACGGAAACCAGTCAGCACACGCCGACTGACAGGCGCTGTTGCGGTGGGCGAAGAACGAACCATCGACCATGACCCCGCCTTCGGGATCCGGATCCTCGTCGACACTGCGATCAAAGCCCTCTCCCCCGGTGTCAACGACCCAACAACCGCCGTTGTCGCTCTTGACCAGATCCACGACCTGCTCCGCACCCTCGCCACCCGGGACCTCAGCTCAGGCCAACGACACGACCAAGACCAGGTCCTCCGCTTCACCGCAAACACCCCCTCCTGGGCCGACTACCTCGACCTGGGCCTTGTCGAGATCGCCGAATACGGAGCCGGGAGCTTCCAGGTCACCCGACGACTCCACGCCCTCCTCGATGACCTCCAACACCACACCCCCCAGAGCTGCCGCCCGGCTCTCGCCCACCACCAACAAGGCCTCGACCAACGCATCGCCAACGCTCACATCGACCCCTCCTCCCGCCACTACGCATCCGCACCCGACCCCCAGGGAATCGGGAGCACCCACGCCACGTACCAACCAGAACAGGACTGAACGCTCGTCCGTGTAACTCGTCCGTCGACTGGTTCAGGCCGAAGACGTTGTCCTCGTACTGGTGGCTCCTGTTCGCTTCTCTCGTCCGCGGGATGTGACTTCTTACCTCTACGTATCGCTTGATCCCCCGATCCGGACGAGCAGACGATTTCTGGTAGGGGCGGCCCCGAAGCGACGGGTCGACCCGGTCGGATCCGCACTTTCCGGGCCGTCAACCGGTTCGATATCCAGCGCTCTCGGGAGGTCGTCCGATGACCAGTCGACTGAGCCATCGCAGCACTCCCGAACCGGGGGTGGATGAAACTGAGCGGCCACCTCCGCCGGATTCCGGATCCTGGCGTCGGGCCGGTGCTTCTCGGCGGCCAGGCGACCCGGGCAGCGTCCGGCAAGCCTTTGAGCCCGTCACAGCACAGCATCAACACATCAGCCACGCCCCAGTTGCCGAGGAGGGCCGACCCCTTCGCTCCATCACACCCGCCATCGAAACCAAGGCAGGCATCACACGATGAGCGATGACATGAATCCCACCTGGCGGTACAGCCTCACGAGTCGTACCTTCTTGGTGGAGCACCCGTCTGGCCGAGACAAAGTCAACGATCCGTTTTGGTTGTGGAGTTCGTTGAGTGACTTCGGTTCGCGGGCCCCGAGCCACTCCCGGCAATGGGGGAATCAGTCCAGTTTCACGGCCGTACCGTAGGCGACAAGTTCAGCCGTAGCCTCAGTCCCCCCCAAGTCACCTGAGTCGAAACGCATCGCCACGACGGCGTCTGCGCCCAACTCAAGCGCCTGTTCTACCATCCGCTCGATCGCGTGATAGCGAGCGGACTCGAGCGTCTCACTGTATTCCTTCACCTCGCCATGACGAAATGACCTGAAGAACCCCTTCATGCCGCGTGCGAAGCCCATGGCCCGGGCGATTACACCAAACACGGGCCCGATGTGGCCGACCACGGATCGACCAGGAATCGTCTCCGTTGTTGCGACCGGCAGCTTGAGTTGTTCCATTGTCTTCTTCTCCTTGCTTGACGTCATGTCACACCACTTGGTACGCGGATCCGGGTAGCCAGGGCGCAAGCGACCCACGGATGAGCCCGGTTGACGGCCCCTTTCCGCCAGACATCACCGGTCGTGGCCCATGCCGAACAGGCGAAATCGCATCTCCGACTGTTAAGAGCTACCCCGACCATCATCCTCGCTCCTCGGGAGCCCTGGTCCTTCTGGCTCGGCCCATAGGCTCACGAGTCCGGCTCGAATCAAGATCAGCGGTGGCCGGAGACCGTCGACCCGACCCTGGATCACCACCTGGGCCTCGAGACCACCCATACCGGCATCGTGTGCCTAGCGGCGCAGATGGTCAAGTGGCACGAGGTCAGCAGTATGCCCCATGGCTCCGCGCACTCGATAACAAACCGATAACGCCTATATTGGACCGTCCGGCAACGGCACTTATTGCGTGCTGAATAATCTTCTCTACGTCTGAGGGCGATTATGAGCGAACATTATCGGGCGCTGTCAGTACTCTACATCGCCGGATGTCGAGTGCTGCGATGCGATTTCCGAGTGGTGATACTGAGCGCTTTGGCTCGCTGGTCGGTCGCTCTGCCGGTAGCTGATCGTAGGTGCTTCGGTATGGGTGAGGCTGAGCCTGTGAGTAGCAGCCTCAGCGGCCTGGTGTGCACCGCTTGATCCGATCATCCTGGGAACGGATACCACTGGGTGCCGAGTCCCAACACCTTCCGCCAGTGTGGGCAGAAGAAGACAAAGCCCCGCCCCATCCCGAATAGCCCGCGGCGGGGCTTGGGCAGGTAGATCTCGGGAAGCTCGGCCTCGCAGTATGGGCAGACAGGCACGAGATCGTCGCGCCCACAGCAGTACACGGCTGCGCCGTCTCTTGGGTGCTCACGGTGATCCCCTGATCGGTAGGTTCCTCACGACTCGGTCATGGCGCGTTCTGCGGTGGCTTGCGGAACGGTCGTCGTCGCCATCCGAACGTTGCGACGACGAGGGCAGCCGCGATGCCGACAAGGGCAACGCAATGATCGGTGGAGCGATCGGCGCCTCACACGGTGATGACGGTCTTGCCTTGGGCATGTCCTTGTCCGACATGACCGACGGCCTCAGCGGTCTCGCTCAGCGGGTACGTCTTGTCGATAACCGGTGTGACCTTCCCGGCCTCAACGAACTCCTTCAGAGCCGCCAGGTCCTCCGTGCTGTTCATCGAGACGAACGGGCGCAACTGCTGGCGGACGAACAATGACTGTGCGAGCGCCTTGATGACGTGAGTCAAGCCTCCGATCCAACCGCCCACGGGTGCACCGTTTGACAGCAGGGTGCCCTCGGCTGTGAGAGCGCGTCTGGTGTCCGAGAACGAGTGGTTCCCTACGTTGTCGAGGATGAAGTCGTACCGCTGTTCGCCCTGGGTGAAGTCCTCCTGGGTGTAGTCGATGACGTGGTCCGCTCCGATTGACGTGACCATCTGGACCTTGTCCGTGCTGCAGACGCCGGTCACTTCCGCTCCGAACGATTTGGCGATCTGCACGGCGAAGGTACCCACGCCACCAGACGCACCGTTGACCAGGACCTTCTGCCCGGGGTGGACCTTCCCGTGATCGCGCACTGCCTGGAGGGCGGTCTGGGCTGAGACTCCTATCGCCGCAGCCTGCTCGAAGGTGAGGTTGGCCGGTTTTGGCAAGAGGTTGTCCGCTTCGACGGTCGCATACTCAGCGAAGGCGCCCTTGCCCCAGCCGAACACCTCATCGCCCGGCTGGAACTGCGTCACGTCCGCGCCGACCGCCTCCACCTTCCCTGCGATATCCATTCCTGGGATACGATTCCTCGGTCTGCGCAGCCCAAAAGCTGGGCGCATGATGTAGGGCACACCTCTCATGACGTGGCAGTCACCGATGTTGACAGAAGCCGCGTGGACGCGAACCAGGACCTCACCCTCCTTGACCCTCGGCTTGTCGATCTCCTGGAGTGCCAGGACATCGGCCGGTTCGCCGTATCTGTCTTGGATGATCGCCTTCACCGTGTTCTCCTGAGCCGCCGGGTAGTCCTAACAGATTGTCGCCACCCTCCTATGCACAGGTAGGGCCAAACGCCACGGATCGCGCGCCGGGGCGGCGCTGCCAGTGCACATGACACGTGCCGAATGCCCCGAGAACCTGCGCAATCCCCCGGTGATGCGTGAGCGTCTGCTGCGATTCTGAGCGCCGTAACCGGGCATCGAGCCCCGCGGCTCGACCGGTCCTGTTGCGGGGCCTGGCCGTCCCACGAAACGGAGCGATCGAATGGATCGCCGTCCGAGCTCAGAGGCTCTTCGTGCTCCTCGGCCGGGCTGCGACAACAATGCAACCGTGACGACAGCTTGGGCTGGTCGGCCACGGCACCGATGGCCCGCATCGGCCAACAGATTGGAGATCGGTCCCTGAGCGCGCGATCCGGTTATCTCGATCGGGGGTGCGCCGGCGGTGTCCCCATGCTGGACGGGCGTCATAGCAGCCACCCGATAATGCTCATACCCGCTGAGCGACGAGCACGCTGGTTCGGCACTTATTGCGCGCTGAATAATCTTCTCTGCTCTCGCTGACGATTATGGGCGAACATTATCGGACGGTGGCAATACTCTACATCGCCGGTACCAGGGTGTTGGTGCGCGCAGTTTCCGAGCAGCGTTATCGGGCACTGCACTTGGCCCGTTCTCGGGCGGCCGTGGTCGACGGTGTGCTGTGATTCGGCCCGCATGTTATGGAGCACACCGTGCGTGTGGCGGCTGGACGGTCCGCCGCTGACACGAGCGCCCACCCTCTGGCTCGGGCCCACGTACCGTCAGAGACCGGGACCGTCCGCATGACCCGCTGGCGACCGGGCCCCTCGAAGGCTGTCCAAGCGAGCGTGAGGTCGCATGCCGGGTCACCTATTGCTGTGCAGCTGAAGTCGATCACACCGCTCAGGCATCCGACTGACTTCGCCTAACTCGCGATTGGCACCGGTAGACGAAATTGAGATGACACTGTTTGCGCAGATGGTCAGGAAACCCTACTACTCGATCGATGGCCGCCGCCGTTACCGAACCGTACTCACCATCGACCGTGATGCCGAGCGTGCCCTGGGCTACGCGCAGAGCCTTGTCGGTGTGTTCGCCGAAGTCGCCGTCGACCGCAACCTTCTGGTCCGGTTCGTCGAGATGGTCGTATGGGCGGTTCACGTGCTGTTGCATCTCTCGCACCTCGACCGCAGCCAGTCGACGTCTCACCAAACGAACTTCAGTCGGGATCGACGTAACGTTTCGCCTCGCCGCGGACCCCGTCTCACTGGTCGTTCTCGAGGTGCATCGCCGTCTCCTCAGGGCTGACAAGTCCGACAGTTGGAACGTCCTCGGCGACAAGTTCGGACTCGAGATCGGGTTCGCCGCCAGCGTTAGGATCCAGCAACCTGACCGTGTCGTGGGGCAACGGCTGAGGACCTTCCGGCTCCTCTCGATCGCTGCGCTCCCTCACCGAATCGTGATGATCGGCATCCAGAAGTGAGTCGGCAGGGCCCACTCCGACGGGAGTTGTAGGAGGAAATCCAACCGTCCCTGGCAGCGACTCGTCACCTACCTCCTCGCCAAGCTGCGATCCGTCGGTAGCTTCGGACGGGTCCGACTGGCCCGAGCTGTCGATTTCGCTCACCATCTCGCGCTACCTCCGATGTCGAACTGCGACTCCTGAAAAGCTACGCACATCACGAGGACGCTCGAAGAGTCGAAGGTCCCGACCTTCCTCCTATACACCGAGTGAACAAGCAGCTCTCCAGCCCTCTGCCTCGAACGGGCCCCCAGCCTCCGCCCGGCCTAACCAGTGGGGTCGTTGCCGGGGACGACGAGAGGGACCGCGTCGGCGTCGCTCCACCGAACCCGGTAGGCCGGCACCACCTCGACGATGGTCCCGACCCATCGTTGGCCAACGACTCGCCGGCTGTTGGCGATGATCGTGTCCCCCAGAGATGCCGGCATCGTGAGCCGTGGAAACACGGCAGCGGTGACCCGGCCGTTCCGCTTCGTCTGCTGCTTGCCCGCCAGCCAGATCAAGCTCCGATCGGTCGTCGGACCCGAACTCGTTCCCCTGCCCATGCTCGGTGCCATCTCGGCGGGTGAGGGCCTGCTGTACCTAGTCCTGGCGCTCTCTCTTGGCGATACCCATGAAGGACATGCGGCGCTCGAGCTCTCGCCAGTCGAGATGCACGACTTCCCAACCGTCTGCCCAAGCTGGTTGAGATACGCCTCTACTGCCTCCGGCGGCTTGTCCTTGAGCCAGGTGCCGCCCTCAATGGTGCGCGAGTCAATCAGCTTATTCCCATGATTTCATAGCATCCGTCTTCCATCGTTACGGTGGCTGCGTCGATCTTGAGACTCAGCCAGCCCGGAACTTGGGAATCTCGACTACCGTCATCCGAGGGAGAGGCGCATCTCTGGCCGAGTTCTAACCGCTCGACAATGTTCGCTCCAGCGTGTCTCCAACCGGGCCAACACGGCACTCCTTCAGCGCTCGACAACGCTCCTCCGTCTCCCCCACCCAGCTCCGCCACCACCGACCAGGATCAATGCCGGACCGGGCACCTCTGGCGGGGTCGAGCAGTGCACGTTATGCGTGGCACGTTTCCGATCGCTTCGAGTGGTCGACATCGCCGGGACTCGGGTGTCACCATCCGGGTGGTGCGGGGTCGTTTTCGTGCGTTGCTCGTGGCAGTTCCCGAGGCC
>JAOTYQ010000826.1 GCA_029861725.1 Acidimicrobiia bacterium
CCAGATCGTGCTCCTCTGGGCGCCAGGCGATACCGGCTGGGTCAACATCGACTTCGTCGAGCTCAACTGATAGCCGCCCTCGTCGGTCGCGGTCAGGTGCCTGTGGAAGACCCGACCGGCACCCACCGGTCGCCCCACCGATTCGAGAACGCGAAGTCGGTGACCGGCTTGCGTGACAGCTTGCTGTACTGCTTGGCCTTCACCGGCCACCCCACCGCAATGAGCGCCGCCAGTGCCATCCCGGCCTCGACCCCGAGCAACCGATCGACCGCAGGCTGCTCGGCGGCCAGCAGCGTCGTCAAGGCGCTCCCGAGCCCCTCGTTGGTGCATCCGAGGAGCATGTTCTGGACGAACGGGTAGACCGAGCCTCCGCCGACGACGCTCGGCCGATCGAGCTCGGAGTCCGTAATCGCCAGCGTGGCCAGGCTCGTGTAGACGACGAGCAGGACCGGTACGTGTTCGAGGGCCGAGGAGAACTGGTCGGTCCGGTCCAGACGCTGTCTTGCGGCGTTGGTCCCGTGCTCCATGAGGTGGCCCGAGTCGTCACCCTGATAGCCGACGACCCCCTCCCGGGCGTGGTCGACATAGGCCGACCATTGGCGCCGGTGCAGCTCGGCCACGGCCAGCCGCAGGTCCGGATCGGTGATGACGACCACCCGCCAGCCCTGGCGGTTGCCTCCGCTGGAGGCGAACCGGGCGTTGTCGAGAACCCGCTCGATGATCGATGGATCGACCGGGTCTGGCTCGAAGTACCGGCAGGAGGGGGTGGTGCGCATCGCGTCGTACAGCTCCATAGCGGAGCGACGTTAGCGGAGGCCACCACCCGAGGTCGACGCCTGGGTGAGGGCCGGAGCTCAGGCCAGCGCCTGCAGCCGATAGGCCCGGGCCGCGGTGTCGTGGAACAGCTCACGCTTCTCGTCAGGCGAGTACGCCTCGGCGATCCGCTTGAACGCGTTCCACAGCACGACGTACCCGGTGCCCCGCTTGTCGACGGGGAAGTTCGATTCGAACATCGCACGGTCCGGCCCGAAGGTCTCGATCACCCACTGGATCGGCTCGATCCAGGGCGCTGCGAGCTCTTCCGAATTCGGTGGAACGTCCTGCTTGTCCCACCGGAACCCCATCATCGGCATCCCGATCCCACCGACCTTCAGGTACGTGTTGGGGCAGGCTGCGAGGTCGGTCATCGAGGCCCGCCACTGAGCCAGGATCTCGTCCCGGCGGTCGCGGTAGGGACCGGTGCCGAGCACGCCCCCGAGGTGATCGACGACGATCGGGGTGCCCGGGCAGGCTCTGGCGACCTCGACGAGCTCGGGGAGCTGGGGGTGGTAGACCATGGCGTCGTAGGTGTAGCCGAGGCGACCGACGGTCTGGACCCCGGCCCGGTACTGTTCGTCGTCCATCGGGGCGCTCGTGCCCATCGCCAACGGTGGGTGATCGTCCTGGGCGCAGATGTACCGAACGCCGCGGAACCGGCCCCGTCCCGCTTCCTCGTGGGCGGCCAGCACCTCTTCGACGGCCTCGCCGAGGGCGAGGTCGGCGTTGCCCATGATCCCGGTGATCTCGGCGCCACCCGATTCGGCGCTCTGCTCAGCGAGGCCTACGACGAACTCGGTCTCGCCCACCGGTCGCAGATGACGGGGACCGGTGCGCCGGTACTCGGCGTGGCACTCGAGGAACACGGTCTGCACCACGTTGTGGCCGGCACCGGTATCGGCGTGGAGGTCGTCGAGGGTGTAGGGCCACCCGGTGTGGCCCCGGTCTAGCCAGAGATGATGGTGGGGGTCGCAGATCGGAAGGTCGGGCTCGAGGGGGTCCTCGGTGACCTGGGCGATCCACGCTCGGTGCTCGGACTCGGGTCGGTCGACAGCCATGGCTCATCCTTGCACACGGCGTAGCGTGCGGGCCCATGAGCTCGGGCCGCGTCGGAGACGGTCTGGGCGGGCCGACAGTAGGGTCAGCCGAGGCTCTCGGCCCGGTCGTCGAGCGTGGCCAGCACCTCGTCGAAGCTCTTGGCGAACGAGCCGACGCCCTCGCCCTCGAGCTTGGCCGCCACCTCCTCGATGTCGATGCCGAGCTCGGCGAGCTCGGCGATGACCCGGGCCGATACCTCATCGGCGACGTCGATGCTCCTGGTCAGGGTGCCGTGATCCTCGAAGGCCTCGAGCGTGGTGTCAGGCAGCGTGTTCACGGTGTCGGGCCCGATCAGCGCGTCGACATACAGCGTGTCCGGGTATGCCGGGTCCTTGGTCGAGGTCGAAGCCCACAGCGGACGCTGCACCCGAGCCCCCCTGGCCGCCAGGGCCTCCCACCGGGCGCCGGCGAAGACCTGGCGGAACTGCGCGTACGCCAGCCTGGCTTGGGCGATCGCGGCTTTGCCCCGCAGCGCATGAGCGGCGGGGCTGCCGATCTCGTCGAGCCTGCGGT
>JAOTYQ010000827.1 GCA_029861725.1 Acidimicrobiia bacterium
GGGTGAAGGGCGATCCTCCGCCAGGAGCCTGTGGCCATCACGAGCGCTTGCTCGGCGGGGTGCGGTGCCTCGTGACCGGGTCGCTCGAGGAGGCCGATGCCCCCCGACCGGTCGTGATCTACTGCCACGGCGGGGGCTACGCGCTTGGCAGCCCCGAGGTCGCCGTCCCGATCACCGAGCGTCTGGCTCGCGGCTGTTCCATCGTCTCGGTCGACTACCGGCTGGCCCCCGAGCACCCGTACCCGGCCGCGATCGAGGATGCGGAGGCGGTCGATCGAGCGGTTCGGACCACGATGCCGAACCGGCCGGTGGTGCTGGCCGGTGATTCGGCCGGGGCCAACATCGCGCTCTCCGTCGCACTACGCGGCCGCCGTCTCGGCCAGTCGCTGACCGGGCTCCTGCTGCTCAGCCCTCACGTCGACCATGCCGCCGACCGCCGATCATCCTTCGGCGATCGGACGACCGACGTGGATGCCGGGGCCGCCGAGTGGCTCACCGCCGCCTACTGCGGGGAGGTTCCGAGGGACGATCCGAGGGTGTCGCCGCTGCGGGCCGATCTCACCGGCCTCCCACCGACCCTTATTCAGGTCGGCACCATCGACTCGGCGCTCACGCAGGCGATCCGGCTGGCCCGGCGAGCGAGGGTGGCGGGGGTCGACGTCTCCCTCGACATCTGGGACGGGTTGTGGCACACCTGGCACTATCACCGCGAGCTGCCCGAGGCTGCCCGTGCGCTGAGCGAAGCCAGCCAGTTCGTGACGAAGATATCGGAGACCGGTCGCTGACCCCGCGTCGGACCCGGCCGTCTCAGAGCTCCGAGGCATCGAGGGCGAGCGCTAGTGGTGCGACGCACCACTAGCTCGAAGCGGCTGCGTTCTGCCGGTCGAGGGCGCGGCGGAAGTCGTCGAGGGTGGTGACCGAGTCGAGCTGGCCGTCATCGTCGTAGGTTTCCCAGATGACGCCGTCGACCGCTGTCATCCCCAGGAACACGATCGCGGGCGGTGCGAGTCGCCAACAACGCCGCGGCGCCGTCGCATTCGGTCCCGATCGGGTCCCGATCCTAGACTCGTAACGACCGGAAAGCAGGGGGACGTCCGCCATGACCGTGACCGACAGCGCCACCGATGCCGACGCCGAGGCCCGAGCCCGATACTACGCGGCAGGGGAGCGGCGGGCCCGGGAGCTGCCCAACCGGGGGCCGATCCGCTACACGGATGAGGGCTGTGTCCACCCCGACATCGTCGAGGCGTATTGGGAGCACGGGTTCTACATCTTCACCGGGGTCGTCGAGGCCAAGGAGCTGGCCGACGTGAGGGCAGAGGTCGACGAGGTCCTCGACCGGGCCCCTTACCCGACCAGGAGCTCACCGGTCGACCGTCACGGCCGGCCGGCGCTCGGCGTCGACATGGCCCGCAACCCCTGGCAGATGGCAGCCCCGCTGAGCGATCCGGTCGGTGGAACCAGCGCCAACCACGGGCGTCACCCGGTGAAGATGTACGAACCGATGCCGGCCGGCGAGGCTCCGGCCGAGGTGCCGTTCCTGGTCGGCTCCGGGCTGGAGCTCATGGATAGCTTCCTCCGGGTCTACGGCCATCCAGACCTGTTGCGAGTGGCCGAAGCGATCAACGGCGAGGACTTCACCCCGTTCACCGACGTGTTGTTCGTGAAGCTGCCCGGGCTCGGCCCGTCGGTCGCCTGGCACCAGGACGGGCAGCTTCACTGGGACTCGCCCGACTGGGACGCCGGGAGCCACGGCTTCAACCTCCAGGTCCAGCTGTACGGGAGCACCCCAGCCAACGGCGTCTGGGTCGTTCCCGGCAGCCACCGGCTCGGCAAGATCGACATCGCAGCCCTCGTCGAGGCCAACGGCGGCTCCGAGCGGCTGCCCGACGCCGTCCCGCTCGTCTGCGATGCCGGCGACTGCGTCATCACCAACCGGCAGATCCTCCACGCCTCCTTCGCCAACACCTCGTCGGAGCTGCGGGTTACCGTCAACTTCGGCTTCCACCGCTACTCGTCGGTGATCGGGCAGACCGGGGTGCTGAGCGGCAGAGGGAACACCTACGACGCCGACTACATCGCCCGTCGTTGCCGATGCATCCCGGTGGCGATCGACGCCCGAGCCCAGCGGTACCCCGATGAAGACCCCTACCTCTACAAGCCGCTCGCCGACGCCCTCGACGAGAACCGGTTCGACGAGGAGACCCGGCGCACGGTGCTGAAGGACTACGCCCTGTTCGACCTCGGTATCTAGGTGCAGACCATCCAGCGACCAACCGAACGAAGCGCCGGCCGTCGCTGGCGGTGACCTCGTCGGGATCACTACGGTCCGGGGATGGACAGTCTCAGTGTTGCCCGCAGCATGCGGGGATCGCTCGGCATGTTGGCGATGGAGTGGCTCATGGCGCCCTCCACGCTTGA
>JAOTYQ010000203.1 GCA_029861725.1 Acidimicrobiia bacterium
CGCATCGACTCGTTCTGGGGTGTCAGGCTGGCCGGGTGATGAAGCGACCGGTCGTCTGGCTCGTGGCCGTGACCGCGTTGCTGCTGTTCTTGGCGTTGCCCTTCACCCGGTTCGATCCAGGGCGGATCGACGAGCGCGTCCTGCCCGCCGATGCCGATGCGCGAACCGCAGCCGAGACGATCCGGGACAACCTGAGCTGGCCCGATATCAACCCGATTCAAGTAGTGGCCCGCGAGGCCGACCCTGACGATGCGCTTGCTGTGTCGGACTTCACCAACCAGCTCCTGGCGCTCGATGGCCCGGTGCGGGTCGACTCGTCGATCGGTTACGTCAGGGAGGGCCAGCCCATCACCCCGATCAACGAGCTGAGCCCGCACTTCGGTCCACTCGACCCTGACGCCAACGCTGGAACCTGGTTCAACGTCGTGTATTGGCACGACTTCGACGACCCCAGAGTCGAGGAGCTGATCAGCACGTTGCGGGCGCTCGAGACCCCGTACGGCGACCTCCTCGTCGGCGGCAACAACGCGACGATCATCGACACCGTCGACTCGGTGACCGCTCGCCTCCCGGTGGCGCTCGCCATCATCGCCGTGGTCACCCTTGCGCTGTTGTTCTTCATGACCGGAAGCGTCGTCATCCCGGTCAAGGCCGTGATCCTCAACCTGCTCAGCCTCACCGCGACCTTCGGGGCGCTGACCTGGGTCTTCCAGGACGGGAACCTGGCCGACCTGCTCGGTGTCACCGCGACGGGCAAGCTCGACGTCTTCACCCCGATCCTGATGTTCTGCGTCGCCTTCGGGCTGTCGATGGACTACGAGGTCTTTCTCCTGGCCCGGATCAAGGAGGAGTACGACCTCGGGGCCGACAACGACCGGGCGGTGCAGACCGGAATCGGTCGGACCGGACCGGTGGTCACGGCGGCGGCGGTACTGCTGGCCATCGTGTTCGTTGCCATTGCCACCTCGGGAGTCACGATCGTCAAGATGTTCGGCCTCGGTCTCGCCCTCGCAGTTCTCACCGATGCCTTCCTCGTCCGCGCTACCCTCACCCCCGCCTTGATGAAGCTCGCTGGTCGTCTCAACTGGTGGGCACCGGGCCCCTTGCGTCGATTCCATCTCCGGTGGGGTGTCTGGGAGACCGACCCAGTGGTCGTTCCGGGCGCAGCCGAGGATCGTGCGCCGGCCTCGACAGGAAGGACGGGTACCTGATGGCGAGCAAGAAGCAGCTAGCCGAAGGACTGGCCGCAGTGCCTCTCTTCGAGCGCTGCACGAAACGAGACCTGCGTACAGTCGCCCGCCATGCCGAGGTCGTCACGATCCCAGCCTCGACCGACGTGGTCACGGAAGGCGACGACGGCGAGACGTTCTTCCTCGTGCTCGCCGGCGAGCTGATCGTCACCCAGGAAGGCCAGCAGACGGCGGTCCTCGGCCCCAACGATCACTTCGGCGAGCTCGCCCTGCTCGACCCGGCACCCCGATCGGCCACGGTGACCGCCCGAACCGACGTGGAGTTGGCCGTCCTCTCGGTGCGGATGTTCCGTGTCCTGTTGCGGGACATGCCCCAGATCTCGGCCGGCATGCTCGGGTCGCTCGCCGCCCAGCTCCGGGAGGCCCGGGCCGGCGGTTGAGTATCGCGGGCCCAGAATCTGACAGCCCAGGATTTCAGGAAGTTCACAGAGTGGACCTCTCGCGCCGAAGCAAGACCAGTGCGAGGGTCTTCGGCCGGTCTCGGTCACGACAGCCAGGCTTGGAGCTTCTTCCTCCCCGCTCTCCGGTAGTGCTTCTGCCAGCCATGCCGGAACTGCAAGCCGTTCGTGCTGATGATCTGGGCCATACGACCTGCTGC
Source organism: Acidimicrobiia bacterium (assembly GCA_029861725.1). GTDB lineage: Bacteria > Actinomycetota > Acidimicrobiia > Acidimicrobiales > SZUA-35 > CADEDH01. Next base: position 1,849 of record JAOTYQ010000203.1, read on the forward strand.
GAACGCCGTGCTGCCGTCGGCGGTTTCCGCCAACGTTGCCAGCCAATCCTCGGCCACCTCGGCGTCGTTGAGCTCACCGAGCACGTCCTGAATGCCGGCGATCGACTTGGCGAAGGCAGTGGCTTGCGGGCCGAAGGCGGGGATGACGGCCTCGGCCGCGTAGCGAGTCCGCTTGGCCAGGATACGGACACGGTGCAGGTCCTCGATCGGTGGTTCAGGATCGAGAGCATCGACTGCCCGCTGGAGCCGGCGCCAGCGCTTCCGGACCAGCCGTGGCAGCCGGTCTCTCGCTAGATCGTCGGCCTTCGGGGTCGTCATGGGGTTGGCTGCGGCCTCGACCAAGCGATTGAAGAGCTGATCGGCTCGCTTGCGATTGAGGTGGTCGAGGAGTGTCCTGTTGTCGCGACGTCGCTGCGTCTCGAGCGCCTTGATCACGCCCCGGGCCCCGGGCGTCTCCAGTTCCGGATGCTCCTCGATCGTGACCCGGAGCCGTGAGACGAGCACATCGGCGTCCCGAACCTTGCCCAGGTCGTCTGCCAGCCATTGCAGATCGAGCTCGAGGCTACGAGCCCAGTCGGGATCGAGCAGCGGTCGGAAGGTGCGCAGGTCGGAACGTAGGCGTCGGGTCGCGACTCGGGCCTGGTGGACGCCTTCGATGTCCTGGCCGATCCGGGCCGCAGGGAGATGGAGGAGGAGGTCGGTCACCGAGCGAGCAACCGCCGCTTGGATCACTTCTCTCGCAGTTGGCTTCTTCGGTAGGGCCGGTTCGACGATGTCAGCCGGCCCGAGAGCAGGGTCGCCGACGGCTTGCATCAGCTTTGGCGTGGTGCCCCCGTCCTGAGCACCCGCTGCTTCCAGGCGTTCGACGATTCCGGCCAGTGTCGGCTCGTCCGCATCAGGGGCCAGCTCGACCTCGAGCTCGCGCCAGTCTCGGCGCTCGCCGTCCGGTCGTTGCACCTGTACCCGATCGTCGGTCAGCTCGACGACGTTCCGCCCATCGGGGGTTCGCCAGGTGCGAGCGAACCGGCTGGTGGTGAAACGGGCAACCTCTGTCAAAGGCTCGCCTCTGGTCAACGGCCGCACCAGCGCCACCATTCTCGGCGGAGGCGCGTCGGGCGGGGCGTCGAAGGTGACTTCGCTTCGACGCAGGATCCGACCCGTGCCCGGCACGGGGATCTTCGCTGTCCACCCCTCGCTGTCCCGGAAGCGGAGGGTGCAGCCCCATCGAGCCAACCGAAAGTCGGCGGTGTCAAGGTAGACATCGTGTATAGGTCGCTCCTCGACGGGACCGACACTGGCTCCTGGGACGGCACCATCGAGTTCAGGTATCGCGAACGTCTCGCCCACTGCCAGCTTCACCTCACGCTCCAGCACCGCGTCCCCTTTACGTGCGTGACGGGTCGACCTCACCGTCGGAGATCTCGATCTCTGCTCACCAGCTGCGGATGGCCACACACAGCAGCCGATGACCCAGGAGCTGGCAGCCTTCTGTCACGTCGCGCCAGCCTTTCGGGGAGGGGAAGTCTAGATGAACGACCGGTGAAGGAACAAGGGGCGCCAGGGTAGAGGTCGCGTCCAGGTGAAGCACGTGCAGAACGGCGGCTCGGTGCTCTCCGGTCTGACCCTGGCGGCTCCAACTCCTCAGAATCGACCGAGCTCGACGATCTCTCCCGTTGCGATGAACACGGCTTGCTCGGCGATGTCGAGCGCGTGCTCGCCAGCCCGCTTCAGAGCCCGGGCCACGCGGTCGAGGGTCAGCACGGTCTCCAGATGCTCACCGTTCAGACACTCCGTCAACAACTCGGCGAAGAGCGAGTCGTACAGCTCGTCGAGGTCGTCGTCCTGCCGCTCGACCTCCTTGGCGTGATCGACGCTGCGTGCGGTCAGCGCCTCCATGGCGGTCTCGGTCATCGTCACGACGCTCGAAGCCATCGTCCCTAGCTTCGGCGACGCGCTCGACTTGATGGCCTGTGGGTTGCGCTTCGCCGTGGTTGCGATGTCCACGACGCCATCGGCGATGCGCTCCAGGTGGAGTGCCGTCTGGCGCATGGCGAGGATCACACGGAGATCGACGGCGACGGGCTGACGAAGGGCGATCAGCTCGAGCGTGCGGTGGTCGATCAGGCTGTTGGCGTGGTCGATGGGCTCGTCGGCGTCGATGATCCTGCCCAGCTCGTCCTCGTCGAAGGAAGCGAGGGCCGGACCGATCCGCCGGGAGACATCGAGTACCTGGCGTCCCATGTCGCTGAGGATCGCCTGGAGGTCGTCGAGATCTGCGTCGAAGGCGGCGTGGGAGGAGGGAGGCGGAGGTGGCACGACGGTATCGATGAGGTGTGCAACGCGGTCTCGGAGATCGTCTCTGAGCTTCCGATAACCGTCAAGGCGTTCTTCGTGGAGATCGGGGAGATCCCATGCGTAGTGTTGCCGGCCGTCGATCACCGCCACCTGGGACCAGTGCGGGAGGGCGCGAGGTGGTCGGTGAAGTCAGCGTCGGCGAAGCGCTGCCTACCGCCGACGACCTCGTAGAGCCAGCGAAGGTGATCGTTCGAGTACCGACGTTCCCTCGGGGGGAGCCTTCGTGGTCTTGCGCGCCAGGGTCGTCGAACTCGATGAGCGCCAGGCGATACGCTCGGCCCGATGGTTCTGGCTCCGCCCCCGACTCGCAGGAGGGTGCGTCGGTGGCGTCGATGATCAGCGTCGATGGTCTGCACAAGGCCTATGGCTCGACCATCGCGGTCGACGACGTCTCCTTCAGCGTCGAGGAGGGCGAGATCTTCGGCGTTCTCGGGCCCAACGGTGCAGGGAAGACGACCACCGTCGAGTGCATCCAGGGTTTGCGCAGTGTCGACCGCGGCACCATCCGGGCCCTGGGATTCGACCCGACGACCGAGGCGGGGGAGCTGCGCCAGCGTATCGGCTCGCAGCTTCAGGACTCGGCGCTGCCGGGTCGGTTGCGGGTCGCCGAGTCCATCGAGCTCTTCTCTGCCTTCGCTCGAAACCCGGTCGACATCGATCAGTTGTTGTCGCAGTGGCGCCTGGAGGAACAACGCGATCAGCCGTTCGCCAGTCTGTCGGGCGGGCAGCGCCAGCGCCTCTTCATCGCGTTGGCGTTCGTCAACTCCCCCGAGCTCGTGTTCCTGGACGAGCTCACCCAAGGCCTCGATCCCCAGGCTCGTCGGGCGACCTGGGAGCTCATCCGCGAGATCCGCTACCACGGCACCACCGTCGTCCTCGTCACTCATTTCATGGACGAGGCGGAACAGCTCTGCGACCGTCTCGCCGTGGTCGATCGCGGCAGGCTGATCGCGCTCGACACACCACAAGGGCTCGTCGACGGCCTGGGACTGTCTTCGATCGTGCGGTTCAGCACCTCTGAGTCGGACCTGAGCTGGATCGAGCGTCTCGACGTCGTCGACTCCGTGACCCGCGAGGGCGATTCGGTGGAGGTCCGCGGCTCCGGCGGGGTGCTGGCCCTGGTGGCAGCCGAGCTTGTCGCCCACGGCATCGTCCCGGTTGACCTCCGAGTCGATCGGCCGACGCTCGAAGACGCGTTCTTGGCCCTTACCGGACGAGCGATCCGGAGCTGATCGGCGTGCGCGGCTACCTGGCGATGACCCGAGCGGAGATGCGGCTCTTTCGCAGGGAACCCTTCTCGGTCGTCTTCGTTCTCGCCTTCCCTCTCATGATGATGCTGCTGCTATCGGCGGTCTTCGGGAACGACCAAGCCGACGCCAATGACGTCGAGAACGGCATGCTCGTGTGGCGCGGCGTGACCCCAACGGACTATTACACGGCCGGCTCGGTGGCCGTCATCGTCGCCGCGCTGGGTCTCATGACGCTCCCGATCAACCTCTCGGGCTATCGAGAGCAGGGCATCCTGCGGCGCTTGCGGGCATCGTCGGTTCCCGCGTCGACGCTGTTCTCCGCCCAGCTGACGGTTGCGTTCGCGACGTTGCTCGCAGGGGCGCTCATCATGGGGTTCGTCGCATGGCTCGGCTACGACGCCACCCTGCCCCAGGATGTGGCCGGCGTCGCTGTTGCGCTCGCGGTCGGAACCGTCGCCTTTGGTGCGATCGGGTTGTTGTTGGCGTCGGTCGTAGGCGGCAGCCGCGCAGCCCAGGGCATCGGTCTGTTGTTGTTCTTCGCGATGTGGCTCGTATCCGGTACCGCCCCGCCCCGTGCCGTGCTGCCCTCGGGGCTGCGCGACGTGAGTGACTATGTGCCACTCACCCACCTCGTCACCGCAATCCAGGACCCCTGGTTCGGGTTCGGTTGGAGCTGGAGCGACCTCATCGTCCTCGCCGGCTTCGCCATCGTCGCCGGGGTGCCGGCCCTCTGGTTGTTCCGCTGGGACTGATCGGGTTCTGCTCAGCTGGTGAGGAACGCCTGTGTACGCGAAACGCAGGTCTCGGGGTCGTCGATCCAAGGCGCGTGTTCAGCGCCGGGCACGATGACCAACTCGGCGTTCGGCAGTCGGGGGGCGAACGCCCGAGCTACGGCGGCTCCGCCGTTGGGATCTTCCTCGCCCCACAGGAACAGCACGGGCATGGTGAGCCTCGACAGCAGGTCGTCGGTGAGGAGTATGTCGCTGTTCTGACCCTTGATCGGCGTGAACAGCCTGGGCGACGACCGGGTGTCGTTGGCCAGGGTGTCGGTGTGTCGAAGCAGTGCGAATGCCCAATCGAGCATGTCGTCGTCGAACGCGCCGGAGTCGATCGCCTTACCCAGTCCGAATTGACGGAGAGCGCCTCTGACCATCCTCCGGGTCATGGGCATGCGGGTCATGAGTGCCCGCATCCCCGGAATCGCGGCCATCCGTGCTGAGAATGGTGCCGACTCGCTCGGTGCGCCGACCAGCCAGCTGTACTCGATCAGCCTCGTCACCCGTTCCGGAGCCGCGGCTGCGCCGCGAAAGGCAAACAGGCCTCCATACGAGGTGGCACCGACCACAGCCTGGTCCAGTTCCAGCCCGTCGAGGAGATCGGGCAGCAAGCGATCGGCGTAGGCCTCGACGCTGGCGAGGTCTCGGACCGGCCCGCCGACGATTTCGTCCGAGAGTCCGCAGCCGGGACGGTCGACGAGGATGCTGCGGACACCGTCGAGGCTCGCCGCTAGTTGGCACCAGCTCGTCCCCGCGATGGAGCCCCCATGGATGAACACCGTCGGGGTTCCGTCCCCCACCTCCTGGACCCGGACCTCGCCTCCCGAAGACAGTTTCACCCGACGGTCGACTGGTGTCACTCCGAGCTTCCGCCACAGACGTGACTCAGCCTCGCGGTACCGGTCGAGATCCCTCGCCATCGCGGCAGCCTAGGGCCAGGGCTGATCAACGGTCGGTGCTAGCGCCGTGATCGGAGCTGTGAGCGCTGTCGCTCCAAGGCTCGAGCCGATCAGTTGGTGATCGGCTCGACACTACGGCCTTGCACGTCGGACAGCCACCCGGTGAACAGGTCGTGGATTGCCCGGGCGCCGACGAGCGGTTCTGTTGGAGGGGAGAGGTCGGCGGGAGCGAGGATGAACGAGTGGCACTGCTTGCCGCCGAGCCCACCGTGAAAGCCGATGAGTCCCTCGAACGCGGCGCCTTCGTCGGCGTCGGGGTCATAGAAGCTGTTGATCAGCAAGTCAGGGCAGTTGTCAAAGCTGCTGGTGCGGCGGAGGTGGTCGGCGGTGTTGGCCCCGAGCACCGCAAGCGGGTCGTTGCCCTCCACCCGGCCATCGGCGAGGTAGTGGGCGCCGTCGGCCGGAAGACGAGATCACCGTCGACCTCGTCGCGAACCAGGATCAGGCCGACGCCCTCGTGGCGGCGGCGCCCGTCGATCAACCCGGGGTGCGCAGCCTCGACCTCTTGGAGGCTGGCTCGTCCGGGGATCTGTGGGAAGGACACGAGGCCGAGGTTTCCGGAGGCGAGCATCACGATGTCTTCTCCGCCGGCCGGCACGGTGCGTTCGGTGTCCGGACCGAGTGCGACTTCGTCGTCCGCAGTCCGCCTTCTGGTCGTCCGCTTGACGACCTTGCCGAGCGCCGAGTCGTCGTTGGCCGCGTCGGCCAGCAACCCGTTGACGTTGTCCCACCCTTCCTCGGCGAGCTCCTCCCGATAGCGCTGCTCGAACGTGGCCCCCTGGGTCCACGTGATCTCGGCCAGCCCGACCGTCGTGGCAGCCCGTAGGAGCGGATAGATGCCGCCGCGGTGACCGAGCGGTTGGACGCCGGCCTTCTTCGCCTTCCGGTAGGCACGCTTCTCGCGCACGATGTCGACGATCATGAGTGCGATGATCCGGAGCAGCGCGTAGGGCGTCGCGATGACGTACAGAAACCCACCTTCAGCACCATGACCCGGCCCCCGTCCTTCTCGTACCAGCGGAAGGCGGGCATGTTGTGCTTGTCGCCGAGGAGGATTCCGGCCTGCATCGCCCCGGTTTGCGACGACAGGTCGCACTCCCACCGGTGCAGCCGATGAGTACCGTTCTCGACGAGCCGGGCGGGGGACGGGGCGTGACCGGACGCCATCGCTTCGACGAGCACATCGTGGCCGAGCCCGTCGATTTGGAAGAACAAGAAGCCTGGCACATCGGTTGGCGTCGGTGGCCCCGTCCGCCTGACGAGCCGTTGCACGAGGTGTTGGCGCCAAACGTTGTCGTCGTCGATGTTCATCAGACCGCCGACGGCCAGATTGACGACCGTGATCCAGAACGAGACACCGAGCGCGGTCCAGAGCGAGCGTACCTCGATCCCGCCGACCAGATCGGCGGCGAGCCAGAGGAAGAAGGCGTTGAGCACGAACGTGAACAGCCCGAACGTGAGCAGCACGACCGGGAGTGCGACGCGGACAAGGAAGGGCCAGAGGAAGGCGTTCAGCACTGTCAGCACGGCAACGGCCGCGAGCGCCGTCCAGAACCCGTCGACCGTCAATCCCGGATCAGCGGTCCCGGCACTCATCTCCCGACCGATACGCCAACGTTCTCATCGCGGGGAGTGCCGGATCCCGGTCTCGCTGCTGGCGGCCATCAGGGTCGCCTCGGCAGCACGCAAGTTGCTCGGCGCGCGCGACCTGTCGCCCGGGTGGACCGCGCTCGCTGGGGTCGGTGGCCTGCTGATCGGCTGGGACGGTAGCGGACCGATCAACCGCAACGATGACCTTTCAACCGATGATGCGGTC
>JAOTYQ010000828.1 GCA_029861725.1 Acidimicrobiia bacterium
CCGGCACCATCCTGCCGGCCACCGCCCCCGGCTACGCCGGCCTCGCCTACCTGGTGGCCGCGCTCGCCACCACTGGCCTGTTCCTCGCCTCGATCGTCGCCCATGAGCTCGGCCACTCCGTCGTCGCAGAGAACAACGGCGTCGGCGTTCGGGGCATCACCCTGTTCGCTCTCGGCGGCGTGGCCACCCTCGACAACGAGCCGCGAACACCGGGCGTTGCCGCTCGAATCGCGCTCGCCGGCCCTGCGGTCAGCGTTGCGATCGGGGTCGGTGCGCTCTTGGCTGCGGCCGCGGCCGGGTTCCTCGGGGCCTCGTCGCTGGCCGTGGCTGGCCTTGCGTGGCTCGGTCTCGTCAACCTCGTGTTGGCCGGCTTCAACCTCCTCCCCGCGCTCCCGCTCGACGGCGGTCGCGTCCTCCAGGCTGCGCTCTGGAAGCATCAAGGTGATCAGCACCGGGCAACGATCGGCGCTGCCACCGTTGGCCGGTACATCGGCTGGGGCATCGTTCTGCTCGGCATCTGGCAGCTCAGCCAGGGCGGGGCCGGACTGTGGACGGCCTTCATCGGCTGGTTCGTGGTTGCGACCGCCAGGGCCGAGGAGCTCCGGGCCCGGCTGGAGCAACGACGCCGGCAAACCTCGCCGGATACCGACGTCATCGACGTCGAGAGCCGTGAGGTGGCACCCCCGGTGTGAGCTAAGTCCCCCTACTCACGCCTCCCACCTCCGTCGCCGGTCGCGCCCTCCAACCCCCCCACTCACCGGTAGGGCGCGACCGGCATGCCGCGCCCGCCGCGCGGTCGCGGCATGTTGCCAGCCCGCAGCTCAAGGTGGTCGAGCATCAGCCGATACGAAGGGTCCGGGATCACCTTCAGCGTGCGAGAGGCCCCATGCTCAACAGACTCACTTTGCGTAAGAAACTCCTGGCGGTCCTGATCGTGCCGCTGGTGACGGTGACGGTGATCGCTCTCGTCGGCGCCGTGCTCGCAGTCACAGGAGTCGACAGCAGCACTCCAGCGCTGATCGTCGGCCTCGTCGGGATCTTGCTGGCCGCCGGCTGGGCCGCCGTCGGCCTCGGCGCAATTCGAGGAGTCGTGAACGAGCTCGACCGGGTGTCGAACGCGGCCGAGGAGCTGGCCCAGGTCCGTATGCCGCAGCTCGTCGAGGTCACGACGTCCGACGCTGGCGAGGCAACCCTCGCCGAGTTCGCAGGAGCCGGCGACGATGAGGTCGGCCGCCTGGTCAGCGCTCTCAACGACATCCAGACGACGACCGCTGGGCTCGCCGGCAAGCAGCACGAGCGGATCCGCCAGGGCCTGCGCGATCTGGTGGTCAACCTGGTGCGTCGCAATCAGAGCCTCCTCGATCGCCAGATCGAGCTCATCGACAATCTCGAGTCCGGTGAGGAGGACCCCGACCGGCTCGAGGAGCTGTTCGGCGTCGACCACCTCGCCACCCGGATGCGCCGCAACGCCGAGAGCCTGCTGGTGCTCGCCGGCTCGGAGCCTCCTCGGCGCAAGGGCGGCTCGATCTCGATCAACGACCTCATGCGGGTCGCGATGGGTGAGATCGAGGGCTACCAGAGTGTCCACCTCACCCGGGTCGACGCCGGCGACGTCAGTGCCCAAGCCGCATTCGACATCGCCCACCTGCTCTCGGAGCTGTTGGAGAACGCCACCCACTTCTCGCCTCCCAACTCGCAGGTCGAGATGGCCGGGGCGGCCCAGGACGACGGCAACTACCTGATCTCGATCGCCGACCACGGCATCGGGATGAGCGAAGAGCAGATCGACCAGACCAACCTGCTGCTGGCCGATCCCCCCGAGCTGGACCTCGATCTCGGCCGCTCGCTGGGCTTCATCGTGGTCGCCCGACTGGCCCGGCGCCTCGAGCTCACCGTCGAGCTGGCCCCCACCCCCGGCGGGGCGGGCGTGACCGCACTGATCCTCGTTCCCGAGGGGCTGCTCACCGGAGTCGAAATAGGCGGTCAGGTCCAGAACCCGGCATCGTCGCCGGCCGAACCGGTCGCCGAGGGCGAGGCCGCACAAAGGGCCGAAGCCGCCAGCGGCGAGGAGCGCAGCACCGAGAGCCGCACGGAGACCACCGCTGCGGGCACCGGTGGCCCGGTTGTCGTCCCCGCCTTCGACGTGCCGGACCTCGACGACGGGCCGGCCTGGACGCCACCGACCCTGCCCGACCGAGGGGCCGACCTCGGCAAGCGAGAAGTGGTCGACGAACCGGCAGCGCCGGTCGAGTCGGAGGCACTCGCCCGGCTGCTGGGCAAGCCGCTCGGGGCCCCGACCGGTCAGCCAGCAGAGCCAGCGAAGCTCGAACCGACCGAGACTCCTGTCTCGCAATCGGCCGGGCAGGCCGAGGCGGTAGAGCCCCCAGCGGCCGACACGCCTCCCAAGGCCCCCCG
>JAOTYQ010000204.1 GCA_029861725.1 Acidimicrobiia bacterium
CGGCTCTCGCACCAGACTTAGGACGGGCTCGAAGCTCCAAGTACACGCGGCGACCACGCCCCACCAGCCACCACGCGATCATTTCATCCCTCCCACGGTGGCTGCCCGGCCATCACGACTCTGGGTTAGACTCGCCCCTCCGACACTGAGAGTGGTTGTCAATCCACCAGTGGTGGGCGATCGGTAGTCGTATCGGACTACGTTCGTAGACCTCGATCGACCGCTGGGCAGAGTTGCGCATCTGTCGGACGAGACCGTTGTGCCTGGTCAGCGGCCGCGACCGAGTATCGGGCACCCACACGATCCCGCCGAACGCTTCCGTGTCATCACGGGACGACACTGAGCACCCCGACGCCCGCGACATCAAACACCCGGCACCGGCAGGTACGAACGGCGCGATCCGACCCATGTCGTCGACGACCCTGGGCCAAGCGCGCCCTGCATCGCCAACTCGGGCGATCAGAACAACGCGTCGCTGTACTGGGTGAAGCCGCTCGGAACCGGCCACCATCGTGCAGGTAGACGTTGCGCCTGGTCAAGCGGCTGCGAGGGCCAACCACTTTGATCGAGTGCGCTGGGGGTCAAGGGCTCCGTTCCCCCTTCCGACGCCATCTGGAACCCTCGGCATGACGTCAGGCTGCATGGTGCTTGAAATGTCTCTGGCCAACAGCGCATGCAGATCTGCTAACCTGATCGTATGCAGAGTACGAGTGTGCGCATCGACGCCGCGACACATCAGGAGCTGAAGAAGCTCGCGGCTTCTCTTGGCACCACCGTCGGGGACACCGTTGCGCTCGCGGTGCGGCGGCTGCGCCAAGATGAGATGGGGGCTCAGCTGCGTGGCGATCTCACCGATGAGGAGGTCAGCTGGCTCGATGCTGACCTCGGGTGATGTTGTTGACCTCGACCTTGGGTTACCCGCCGGGCGGGAAGCGGGCTTTCGTCATCCGGCGGTTGTGGTGACGGCCCAGCGGGTGCTCGACGCCGAGCCGAGTGTGGTTCAGGTCGTGCCGGTGACCTCCACGCTTCGAGGGTTCGAGTCCGAAGTGGAGCTCGATTCTGATCCCGACAATGGACTTGAGCGGGCATCAGCGGCTCAGTGCCAACACATACGCGCCGTTGCTTCAAGCCGAATTGAGAACACGCGCGGCAACGTCGGAGGGGCGGCCCTGGTCCAGATCCGCGAGGTGATCGCCCTCCTACTCGACGTTCCCCGGTAACGCCGCGGGTGTGTCGCTCTGCAAATGGTTTGCAAATGGCAACGAGCGGCAAGTAGCGCCCCGGTCGGTCGCCAGTTGCCGTTGTTCGCCGCTCCTTGCCACCTATTGCCGTTCGTTGCCGGATCGGGGAGGTGAGTTCAAGTCCCCCCTCCGACACACGAACAAGTGTTCGATCTTGTTTCCCGAGCCCGAGGATCAGCCCGGGCAGTGGGTGGCTCGCAACCGGTTGGTGGTCGAGCAACTCGCGTTGAACGAAGACGTTGCCGTCGGGGGACGCACGCATCTCGACGCCGCCCCCAATGGCGGTCAGGCTGGCGAAGCCGAGTGCTGTCGCCGCTGCCTTGGTGGCGAGCGGCGGCCCGCCATCGAAGTGCCGCTCGCGACCCAGTGACCTGCGCCTCTGGTGTCTGAGGCTGGCTGAGGCGCACGCTGAGACAGGTGAGTAGTCCCGATCAATGGGGAGGGCTGCGAGGAGAGAGCGCGAGTTGGATCTGCGACACGACAGTCGGCGCCAACGGTCTGTGCTGACCACAATCGTGGCGGTGGCACACATCGTCGGACACCTGCTCGCCCCCTGGCGACGCCCGCAGCGGACCCAATGGGGAGCCCACTCCGACGAACCCGACCCGTCGCTCGCCGGCGAAGATCTGATCGCCGATCCGAACTGGAGTTACACCCACGCCATCGAGATCGACGCCACCCCAGAGGAGGTCTGGCCCTGGGTCGCACAGCCCGGACAGGGCCGAGGCGGCTTCTATTCCTTCGAACGCCTCGAGAACCTGTTCGGCTGTCGCATCACGAACACGGACCACATCCTCCCCGAGCATCAAGACATTGCGGTCGGTGACGAGATCCGACTTCACCCGGCGGCACCGCCGATGCACGTGGCACACGTCGACCGGCCACGAACGCTCGTGTTACGAGGAGCACCGCACGACCAGGGCGACCCCGACAACATCTGGGCCTTTCACTTGCGTGAAACAGACGCCGGCACATGCCGCCTGATCGAACGAGGCAAGAGTCGGCACGGCACCTCAGTTCGGGACCGGCTGTTCTTCTCACCGCTGTTGATCGAACCGATCAGCTTTGTGATGAGCTGCGAGATGCTCCTCGGCATCAAGCACCGAGCCGAGCGACATCGAACACAAGCAACGATGGGAGAAGGAGTACTGGCGATGGAGCCCTGGCATCCATTTCGTTCCGCTGCAGCAAAACAGGAGTACCTGGCCTTCTACGACGGGCGTGCGCAACGCTGGCCGATCCCCTCGGAATCCACGATGGTCAGCACGACGTTCGGTGACACGTTCGTGAGGGTCCAGGGCCCGGCCGACGGACCACCGCTGGTTCTGTTACCTGGCGATTCGGAAACCTCGCTGTCGTGGATACCGGTGATCGAAGCGTTCGCCTCCGAGCATCGCGTGTACGCCCTCGATCACATCTACGACATCGGACGAAGCATCTACCGGAGGCGACCTCGCCGTCCCGGCGATTTCGTGCGTTGGCTCGACGAGCTCTTCGACGAGCTCCAAGTCCCCGACATCCGACTCGTCGGGCACTCCTACGGAGGTTGGATGGCAGCCCTCTACGCTCTCGAGTTCCCGGAACGCCTCGGCAAACTCGTCCTGGTTTCTCCGCCGGCGACGGTGCTCCGGCCACCACTCGGCCTCCTTGCCCGTGCCATCCTCTACGGCACGTTTCCCCGTCGCTCCATTGTTCGGCGGTACCTCTACTGGTACGCACCAGACTGTGTCCGCCACGACGCAACGCGAGCGACGATCGACGAAATGGTCGACGAAGACGTCCTCGCCCGGCGGTGCTTCAAGCGGCGAAGGTTCGTGGCCCCCACAGTGCTCTCCGATGAAGACTGGCAGCGACTTGCCGTTCCGACACTGTTCCTCGTCGGACGCAACGATGTCAGCTACTCCGCGGAGCGGGCAGTCCGGCGACTCGCCGCCGTGGCGCCCCACGTCAAGACAGAAATCACCGACGGTGACCATCACCTGACCATCGTGCAGCCGGACTGGGTGATCCAGCACGTTCTGGGGTTCCTCGCAGATCGCTGAGCCGCTGTGTTGCCGCCTGTCGTTCCGTCGCCCGATACCCAAGCGACACCTTCAGACCGCGGCCCGTCGGATGTGGTGAGGTTGCGTGACGACGAAGCGAAACAGCCTCACGCGAACGGCCCACAGAACCGGCAATATGTGCCCTGAGCAGGTGAAGCACCTACGCAGGACCAGCTCGACGGTCCAAGCTGCGCGTGTACTGGGTTAAACTCGCCCCTCCGACACCATCGACAAACTCCCTGGTCAGACTGGGGGCCAAAGCTCCCAGGGGTGTCGTTTGCAAATGGATTTGCTAATGCCAATTGTCGGCAATCGCTGACCGCGGGTCTGTGACCAGGCCGTTCGGTTGTCGTAGCGCTCTGGATCGCTCACGCGCCTCGCAGGTGGCCGGTCATTGGATGGCGTTGGAGTAGTTGTTTCCGTCGGCGAGTTCGAGGGGGGTCGGCGATGGCGAGGAAGTTCGGTGCGGTTGCGATTGAGGTCGGCGAGCCGCCCGTCGATTTCGTCGAGTCGACGAGGTCGACTCGGTCATGTCGACGCTTCGTCACCGGTTGCGGGGGCGGGGGCGGTCGAGGACCCTGTAGTGATGTCGGATGTGTATGACGCGGTCGTGATCGGGACGGGGCAGGCGGGGCCGCCGTTGGCGGCGCGGGCTGGCGCGGCGGGCTGGCGGGTGGCGGTGGTGGAGCGCAAGTTGCTCGGTGGGACGTGTGTGAACGCGGGTTGCGTGCCGACCAAGGCCTTGGTTGCCAGCGCTCGAGCAGTGCAGATGGCCAGGCGCGGGGCAGAGTTCGGCTTCTCCATCGCGAGGACTCCTGAGGTGGACATGGCGAGGGTGAAGGCCCGAATGAAGGCCATCTCGGGGGCATCGAACGCCCGGGTGGCGAAGTGGTTCGATCAGATGGATTCGGTCGAGCTCGTTCGTGGTCATGCGGTCTTGGAGGGGCCGGGTCGGGTCGCGGTCGGGGACCGGGTGCTGCAGACCGAGAGGATCTTCGTGAACGTGGGGGCTCGTCCGAGGGTGCCGGACTTCGCCGGTGTCGCTGATGTCGACTTCTTGACGAGTACGAGCATCCTGGAGCTGGACGAGGTTCCCGACCATCTGGTGATCGTGGGCGGGAGCTACATCGGTCTCGAGTTCGCTCAGATCCACCGGCGCCTGGGCGCGGAGGTAACCGTTATCGAGCAGGGGCCGCGTGTCATGGGCCGCGAGGACGCGGACGTCTCCGGCGCGGTGGCTCGCGTGCTCGAGGCCGAAGGGATCAAGCTGCGCCTCGGCGCCGAATGCGTCGGATTCGCGCCCCACGCCGACGGCGTTTCGGTCGGCGTCGAATGCAGCGAGGGCCCTCCCGAGATGGTCGGGACGCATCTGTTGTTGGCGGTGGGGCGGGTTCCGAACACCGACGACTTGGGCCTCGAGGCTGCCGGTGTGGAAACGGGCCCGCGTGGCTTCATCACCGTGGACGACCAGCTCCGAACGAATGTTGCCGGCATCTGGGCCCTTGGCGACTGCAACGGCCTGGCGGCGTTCACCCACACGTCGTACAACGACTACGAGATCGTGGCGGCGAATCTGTTCGATGACGATCCGCGGCGGGTCTCGGATCGCATCACCTGTTATGGCCTCTTCGTCGATCCTCCGGTGGGTCGCGTGGGCATGACCGAGGCCGAGGCCCGCGCCAGTGGCAGGAACGTCCTGGTTGCGACCCGCCCGATGAAGCACGTTGGCCGGGCAATCGAGATGAGCGAGACCGATGGATTCATGAAGTTCCTGGTCGACGCCGACACCGAGGAGATCCTCGGTGCGGTGATCTTCGGCGTGGGCGGCGACGAGGTCGTCCATGCCCTGCTCGACGTGATGTACGCCGAGGCGTCGTACCGGACGATCTCACGGGCGGTGCACATCCACCCCACGGTGGCGGAGCTGGTGCCGACGACGTTGCAGGGGCTTCGACCCCCCGAGGCTGCCTGATCGCAGCTCGTGGGAGCGCGAGCCGATCGAGATGCTTCGCTAGCTCGAGCTCCTGTCGCTGCGACATTCGCTCGGCCCGGTATGGGTGGGGCACAGTGTGATGGCCGAGCTGGCCAAACCGACGTGGGAGAAGGCTTGGGGGAAGTTGCCGAGCTGGCGGGCCGAACGGGGGTCGTACTCCTCGGCCAGGAGCCCGACGTCGTTGCGCAGGGTGAGGAGCCGTTCATACAGCTTGGTTGCCTCGTCGTGGCGACCGAGGATGGCGAGCGCGTCGACGAGCCAGAACGAGCAGAGCAGGAAGGTGCCCTCCTCGCCACCCACCCCGTCTCCGGAGTCGTCGACGCGGTAGCGCTGGACGAGGCCGTCGACGGTGAGGTTGCGCTGGATGGCCTCGATGGTGGCGATCACCCGGGGGTCGTCTGGTGGGAGGAACCCCACGATGGGGATGATGAGGGTCGATGCGTCGAGCGCGGTGCTTCCGTAGGACTGGGTGAAGACGCCGCTCTCGTCCACGGCGCGTTCGCAGATCTCGGCGTGGATCTGGTCACGGACGGCGGCCCACCGGGTCGCGTGGCCGTCCAGTCCGTGAGGCTCGATGGCTTTGACGCCACGGTCGAAGGCCACCCAGGCCATGACCTTGCTGTAGGTGAAATGGGCGCGGCCGCTGCGCACTTCCCAGATGCCTTCGTCGGGTTGTTGCCAGTTGTGTTCCAGCCATTTGAGCATGTGCTTCTGGATCTCCCAGGCCACGGGGTCGGGTTCGAGCCCGTTCGAGCGGGCCTGGTGCATGGCGTCTATGACCTCGCCGACGATGTCGAGCTGGAGCTGGTCGTGGGCGCCGTTGCCCACGCGGACTGGTCGCGAGTCTTCGAAGCCGTCGAGCCAGTCCAGCTCCGTTTCGGGGAGTCGTCGTTCCCCGGCGACGCCGTACATGATCTGGAGCTGAGCGGGGTCGCCGGCGATGGCGCGGATGAGCCAGTCGCGCCAGTGAGCGGCTTCGTCGGTGCATCCCGCTTCGAGCATTGCCAGTAGCGTGAAGGTTGCGTCTCGGAGCCAGCAGTAGCGGTAGTCCCAGGTGCGGGTGCCGCCGATCCACTCCGGCAGTGAGGTCGTGGGGGCGGCGACGATGGCCCCGGTTGGCGCGAAGGTGAGCGCTTTGAGCACCAGGAGTGAAGCTCGAACCTCGTCGCGGTAGCGGCCGTCGTAGCTCACCTGCGCAGCCCAGCGCTGCCACCAGCGCACGGTCTCCTCCAGCACCGCTGGGGCATCGATCGGGCCGGGTGGTGGCTGGTGCGATGGGTGCCAGGCCAGATCGAACCAGGTGGTGTCGCCGTCGCTGATCTCGAAGTCGGCCACGGTGGTGAGGTCTTCGCCGTGGACATCGACTGGGGTACGGAGAGCGAGGGCGTCAGGGCCAGCGGTGGCGCAGATGGTGTCGCCGTCTCGGCGGACCCAGGGGACGATCGAGCCGTAGTCGAAACGGATGCGCAGCTCCATCCGCATCCGTACGGTCCCGGCTCGTCCTCGGACGACGCGCACCAGCCGGTGAGTTGGACCGACGGGAATGAGCGCATCGATCACTTCGACAGCGCCGGTGGCGGACCGGTGGGTGGTGGTGAGCACCATGGTGTCGGGCACATAGGACCGTTCGGATTCGCACTGGCCGGTGGGGGCGAGGGACCAGCATCCGTTGTCCTGGTCACCGACGAGCGCAGCGAAGCATGCGGGGCTGTCGAAGCGGGGAAAGCACAACCATTCGACCGACCCAGCGCGAGACACCAGCGCGCTCGAGCGGCAGTCGCCGAGCAGGGCGTAGTCCTCGATCCGTCTCTGTGGTCGCGATATCGTCATGGCTCACTCGGCGGGCGGGCTCGATGGCGGTTGTTGAGGGCCCAGAAGGGCAAGGCCACGAGGAAGAACGCGCCAGCGATGTTCCCGACCGCGGCTGGGGTGATGCTCCAGGCGAGCGCTGGACCCCAGCCAGGGCCGAGGCCGTCGGGTTGGGCGAGCGAAAAATAGGCCATGTTGGCGGGGCTGTGGAGGAAACCGGCGGCGACGAAGGCCGAGACCATCAACAACACCGGGATGTACTTGCCGATGATGGTGCGGCCCATGACCGCAAGGAAGGCGGCCATGCCCACGAGCCAGTTGCCGAGCACTCCCGAGAGCACAGCCCGGAGCCATCCCTCGGCGCCGCCGATCTCGCGGTAGCGCATCTTGGCTTCGACGATTTCGGCGAGGAGCGCGTCGACGTCGCTGCTGTACTCCTGGGCGGCGGTGATGGCGAGGCCGGTGAGGTAGGCGCCGGCGAAGTTGCCGACCGCGGCGAGGATCCACAGCCGCGCCACCCGGCCGGCGATGGAGCGGGGATGACCGCTGAGCAGTGTTGCGGGCATCTCGACGTTGACTTCGGTGAAGAGCAGGGTGCCGGTCAACACGACGGCGAAGAACCCTACGGAGAAGCCGAATCCTTCGAGGAGCCGTTGGGTGCCTTCGTTGGTGGTGCCGGTGGCGATCAGGGTGCTGAACAGGGCGCCAACGGTGATGAACCCGCCCGCGATCATCGCCAGCACCAGCACCTCGGCCGGGCTGCGACCGACGGCCCGGCGGGCGCCGACTTCGGCCATTTCGGTCATGACCAACTCGGGGGCGAGGAACTGGTTGTCGGGGAGGTCGGTGTCGTCGTTCATTGGCTTGGGCTCGGAGGAGTTTGGACGGTCGGGGCCGCAGTCTGGTAATCGGGAGTCCACCAGTGCTGTGCGATGCGGGAGTCGATGTCGTCGCGGTTGATGTCCTGGCTGACGTCGTCGTCGATGGCGGCGTTGGCGACCGCGTTGGCAATGCGTCGGCTCACCGTGTGGAGGTCGTCGAGGGCTGGGAGGATGGGAGCGCTGGGCCCGGCGGCGGTGCAGGGGCTCGTGTCGGCGACGGCGCGGGCGGCGGCGCGGAGCATGCTGTCGGTGATCCGGTGGGCTCCCGCGGCGAGCGCGCCGAGGCCGAGGCCAGGGAAGATGTAGACGTTGTTCGCTTGGGCGATGGTGTGGGTCGCGCCGTTGCGGGTCACGGGGCCGAAAGGGCTGCCGGTGGCGATGAGGGCTCGGCCGTCGGTCCAGGCGAGGAGATCGCCGGGGAGTGCTTCGGCGCGGTCGGTGGGGTTGGACAGGGGCAGCACGATCGGGTGCGGCGTGGTCGCTGCCATGGAGCGGATGATCGGCTCGGTGAACAGCCCGGGTTGGCCAGAGACACCGATGAGCACGGTCGGTAGGACGTGGTCGACGACAGCAGCGAGTGGGGTGGGGCCGGTGGGGTTGGCCCAGTCGGCGACGTGGTCCCACCGTTGGGCGAAGCGTTGTTGGTGCGCGGTGAGGTCGTGGCGGTGGTCGTGGAGCAAGCCATCCGCGTCGACGAGGTAGAGATGGGACCCAGGGTCGGTGGCGCCGTCGGCGGCGATGGCATCGGCGAGCGTGGCAGCGATGCCGGTTCCGGCTGATCCGGCGCCGACGATGCAGACGCGCTGATCGGCCAGGGTGGTATCGGCGGCGATCACGGCTGCGTGGACGGCGGCGAGAGTGACGGCTGCAGTGCCTTGGATGTCATCGTTGAAACTGAGCACGCGGTCGCGGTGGCGGTGGAGGAGGTCGGCGGCGTGGTGGCCGGCGAAGTCCTCCCATTGCAGCAACACGCCGGGAAAGCGGGAGGTGAGCGCGTCAACGAAGGTGTCGACGAAGTCGACGTA
>JAOTYQ010000829.1 GCA_029861725.1 Acidimicrobiia bacterium
GTACGACGAGTCGCTGCTGGGGCAAACGGCAAGTGCAGCTATCGCAGCCTTCGCCGAAGAAATCGCCATCTTCCCAACAGAGGAGGCGTATTTGGAGTCACAAACCACCGAACCAAGATTCTCGCCACGGTCGCTTATTCCTTCCGGTATGTTCAACCTGGAGCCCGGCGTCGAGAAGCCTCCTACCGCTCATGTACTTATGAGCGGCGTTGTCGTCGAATCAGACCTTCGCCTCAATACGGTAACTGGTCTCGAGTTCTGGCGAGCTCGCCTAGAAAGCTTCCAAGCATCCTTCGATCTCGTCGTAGCGCCAATTGACGTTCCCAGCGGGTTGCCTGAGGGTTCGGTGGTCAAAACGACCGCTTGGCTGATCGGGCGTATAAGGCATCCAGAGACTCCGTAAGCACCGAATACCGGAGCTCTTCTACCGAAATCAGGCTGGAGACCAACTGCAGAGGATCAAGCAAGCAATCGAGATCGCGTCAACTCAACGTCTCATCACATTCAGCCCGCACATATCGCGCTCTCCTGCTGGATGTGTGGGTCAGGTTCGGCCTGGGAGTTGTGGTGGGTGGCTACCGAGGGCGAGTAGTGCGAGGGCGATGAGGGGTTTGGGGCCGTGGAACCCGAACGCGATTCGGGTGAGCAACCGGATCTTGGTGTTGGTTGATTCGATCAGCCCTTGGGAAAGGCCGTGTTCGAGGTTGGCGTCGATCGCTTGGCGGTGTTTGGTGATCCTGTTTGCTAAGACAAGGAACGATGGGAGTTGTGATCGACGAGCCCACGACAACCAACGGTCGAGGGCGTCTTTGCCCTCTTGTCCTTTGACGGCGAACACGTATCGGAGGCCTTCTTTGAGGAGGTAGGCCCGCCAGAGTTTCGGGTCGGTCTTGGCGATCCAGTCGAGTTGATGACGTTGCCGCCCGTTGAGGTCCTCGGGGTTCTTCCACAACGCGTAACGAGACCTGGCGATCTTTCGGGAGTCGCCGGTGGTCCGTCCCCGCCGGCCAGTGCTGGCGGGGACTCTCCGGCCAGCGGCTTGGTTCCAGGCTCGGCGTCGTTCGATGTCGAGCGCTTCGATTGCCCAGGCCACGACATGGAACGGGTCGGCGCACCGGATGGCGTTCGGTGCGCGAGCTGCGACAGTTTTGGCGATCCATTCAGCCATGTCGGCGGACACGTGGGTGAGTTCAGCAGCACGCTCGGCGCCGAGTTCGTCGAAGAACACGTTGAGGGCGGCCTCGCTGCGGCCCGGTCCGGCCCAAACCAGACGGCCCGTATCGTGATCAACCACCACGATCAGGTAGCGGTGAGAGCGTTTGTAAGAGATCTCATCGATCCCGATCCGCCGCAGACCCCCAAGACGATCGACGGTGGCTTCCACGTCATCGTTGACACGGGTGATGATCGACCCGATAGTCCGCCACGCCACCCGCAACAGTTGACAGGTCGCGCTCTTTGAGGTTCGGACCGCCAGCCAGGCCGCCATCGCATCGAAGTCGCGGGTGTGACCAGCGCCGTGTCTCGCCCACGGGACTTGCGCAACGGTCTGGCCGTGCGTTCGGCACCGGACTCTCGGAGCGTCAGCTTCAATGAACACCGCAGTAGTGCCGGCGTCGAGAGCTCGCCACCGTCGCCGACCAGTCCCTCGGTCATACCCGGGTGATCGACGGCCACACCGTCCACAACGGCTGCGTGCCCTGCTGTTAGGTCGTACTGACACGATGATCGCGTCGGCAACTTCGTCGACGCGGACGCCTTCGACAACGGTGCGCGTCAACCCACACGCGCGTTGCCATACTCTGTTGTTCTGCACCCTGTTCTGCTCCTCATGGTTTCGAGCCTTTAGACAGCGAAAAACCTAGGAGTAGACAGGGTGCAACCGCGTCAACCCTCCTCAAACCACCCACGGATAGAGCAGGAGAGCGCGATATGTGCGCGCGCTGAGTGGTTCACGTATGCTGAGAGTATCCCAAGTTGGGAGGCGTCCATGCGCCGACCGATTGCAGCGTTCGCTTCACTCGTCTTGCTTTTGAGTGCGTGTTCGACGGACTCTGACTCGGATGTTTCGTCCACGACGGTGGGGGCGCCATCAACGTCCACGCCCGCTGCCCCAGGGACAACCACAAGCATCGCGGCAACGACCCTGCCTCCGTTGACTGTATTGCCCCTCGTGGATGGGTGGGTGCGGGTGTCTGGTGGCGAAGGAACCGTCTTTGCAGACGCTTCGATGACTGCCGTTACGGCCGGTGGCCCAGGTTTCGTGGCCGTTGGTCTCGCGGGGGAGGATGCTGCGGTGTGGCTGTCCGAGGATGGTCTGTCCTGGTCACGCGTTCCCAACCCGGACGGTGTGTTCAGCAACGCCCGGATGACACAAGTCGCTCAGGGCGAAAGCGCGTTAGTAGCGGTGG